>NZ_JABWMS020000007.1:0-147751 GCF_013369155.2 Escherichia sp. 94.0001
ACTGTAGCATCAGTCGACGTTCTTCCAGATGTTCTGCTTTATGGATATACGCAGCCCTCACTGAATTTCGCTCCATGTGACTCATCTGACGTTCAACAGCATCACGAGACCACAAACCTGATTCGATCAATGAACTACAGGCCATTGTTCGGAAACCATGACCACAGACCTCAACTTTTGTATCATACCCCATGACCCGTAACGCACTATTTACTGTATTCTCACTCATGGGCTTGTGCGAATCGTGATCACCAATAAATATCAAGTCATGAGCCCCACAAAACTGTTTTATCTGCTTTAAAATTGCAAGGGCTTGCCTTGAAAGAGGCACTAGATGCGTTGTACGCATTTTTGAGCCTCTATGGGAATGTTTCACTCCAGGAATAGGCTCCCGCTCCGGTGGGATAGTCCATATAGACGCTTCGAAATCGATCTCTGACCAACGAGCAAAACGCAGCTCACTGGACCGAATAAAGATCAGCAAAGTAAGTTCTGTCGCCCATCGGGTTAGCGGCCTACCAGTATAGCTATCTATTTTTGTAAGCAACTCAGGGATGCGCTTTAATTCAAGCGCGGGACGATGTTGTCGATTACAGGAAGCAACCGCCCCAGCCATCTCTTGTGCCGGGTTATAATCAATTAACCCACTTTGCACTGCATAGCGCATGATGGCTGTAGTACGCTGTTGAAGACGAGCAGCCACCTCAAGACGTCCAGACATCTCCACGGCTTTAATAGGTGCTAATAAATCTCGAGTTTTTAACTCAGCAATATTACGTTCACCAAGCGCTGCAAAAAGATTATCTTCCAGACTTTTTAGCACACGATGGGCATGATCTTCTGACCACTTTTTATTGGTGCCATACCACTCGATCGCGACTTCTTTAAAGGTCCGTGCTTTACTCTGTTCAACCTTATCATTTTTCTTTTTATCTCCCGGATCGACGCCATTCGCAAGCAGCTTACGCGCCTCGTCACGACGTACTCTAGCATCCGCTAGTGTGATTTCAGGATAAACCCCAAGTGCTAGCATCTTTTGCTTTCCCTCATAACGGTACTGCAAACGCCAGTACTTAGAACCATTTGGATGGACAAGCAGATGCATACCGCCACCATCAGTCAGCTTATATTGCTTATCCGCTGGCTTGGCTGTTCTGACTTTGAGATCTGTTAATGCCATGCGTATTCCCTCCCTGTTGGTACAAGCATTATCGAACCGGAAATACCATCATCTGTACCAACATGTGTTGGTAGATGTACGTTGATATCAGTTGACCTTGAGAGAGTTAATATAGCTGGAAAGGTAGATAAATACTGAATTTTAGGCATAAAAAAAGACCTCAGTTGAGGTCTATTTACATACTTTTGGTGCCGAAGGCCGGACTCGAACCGGCACGTATTTCTACGGTTGATTTTGAATCAACTGCGTCTACCGATTTCGCCACTTCGGCACTGAAGAGGTATGCGGAAAACGTTGTGGATTATACCTGTCGCACGCCACCATGCAAGCGCCAGCTTGCTCGCACCTCGCTAAGTGCTGAAATTTTCAGCATTGCATACAGCGATGTGTAACCTTTGTCACACTCCAGGCACCCCGCCCTACCATGCTCTACACTTCCCAGACAACACCAGAGAAGGACAAAAATATGTCGATGATAAAAAGCTATGCCGCAAAAGAGGCTGGCGGCAAACTGGAAGTTTATGAGTACGATCCCGGTGAACTGAAACCACAAGATGTCGAAGTGCAGGTGGATTACTGCGGGATCTGCCATTCCGATCTGTCGATGATCGACAACGAATGGGGATTTTCACAGTATCCGCTGGTTGCCGGGCATGAGGTGATTGGGCGCGTGGTGGCGCTCGGGAGCGCCGCGCAGGATAAAGGTTTGCAGGTCGGTCAGCGTGTCGGGATTGGCTGGACGGCGCGTAGCTGTGGTCACTGCGACGCCTGTATTAGCGGTAATCAGATCAACTGTGAGCAAGGTGCGGTGCCGACGATTATGAATCGTGGCGGCTTTGCTGAGAAGTTGCGTGCGGACTGGCAATGGGTGATTCCACTGCCAGAAAATATCGACATTGAATCTGCCGGGCCACTGTTGTGCGGCGGTATCACGGTCTTTAAACCACTGTTGATGCACCATATCACTGCCACCAGCCGCGTTGGGGTAATTGGTATTGGCGGGCTGGGGCATATCGCTATAAAACTTCTGCACGCAATGGGATGCGAGGTGACGGCCTTTAGTTCGAATCCGGCGAAAGAGCAGGAGGTGCTGGCGATGGGTGCCGATAAAGTGGTGAATAGCCGCGATCCGCAGGCACTGAAGGCTCTGGCGGGGCAGTTTGATCTCATTATCAACACCGTCAACGTCAGCCTCGACTGGCAGCCTTATTTTGAGGCGCTGACGTATGGCGGTAATTTCCATACAGTCGGCGCGGTCCTCACGCCGCTGTCTGTTCCGGCCTTTACGTTAATTGCGGGCGACCGCAGCGTCTCTGGTTCAGCAACCGGTACACCTCATGAGCTGCGTAAGCTGATGCGCTTTGCCGCCCGCAGCAAGGTTGCGCCGACTACCGAACTGTTCCCGATGTCGAAAATTAACGACGCCATTCAGCATGTACGCGATGGTAAAGCGCGCTACCGCGTGGTGTTGAAAGCAGATTTTTGAAAATCATTCGCAGCGCTGATCTGAGGCGCTGCCCTCTTTCGCACATATTCTGTTTTGTCTTATCGCCAGCACAGCCTGCCGACATTGTTCGGTGACATTGGCAATATCATGGTTGATATCAATGCGCACAATATCCTGTTCATCTGCTTGTGGTCGCTCCAGCGCCTCAAACTGACTTTTTAGTAACGCTACCGGCATAAAATGCCCAGCCCGACGCTGCATTCGCGCGAGAATAGTTTCATAATCGCCATCTAACCAGAGGAAATGAACATGGGGGCTACCCTTGCGTAAAATATCACGATACTGTTTTTTTAATGATGAACAGACAATAAATCCTGTTTCATTCTTTTTATAAAGACTGTATGAAGCATCATTTAAGCGTTCCAGCCAGGGAAGTCGATCTTCATCAGATAATGGAATGCCTTGCGACATTTTATCTATATTTTTGGCTGGATGAAGATCGTCACCATCAATAAATTTCGCAGACAATAACGCAGCAACCTTGCTACCAATTAATGTTTTACCACTCCCTGATACGCCCATCAAAATAAAGCTTTCACCCGCCATTTAAAATCTCCTGAATCATCTTACCTGCGGCGATACTACGCCTGGCGGCATAATAATTTCACGTTTTTTTATTTCTGTTGATAAGAATTACAAGGCACATCACGTTATGCGTAACATAGTAATGTAACAATTTTCTGACGTGATCTTCATCACAAATAATGACAATTAAAACCGCTTAAATGCTTCCGAGGTGTCTACCTGACCAGTGAGGAATTTATGCAAGTGAAAACACAGTCCTGCGTTGTTGCGGGCAAGAAAACTGTTGCCGTTACCGAGCAGACGATAGATTGGAATAATAATGGAACATTAGTACAAATAACCCGAGGTGGAATTTGCGGTTCCGATTTACATTATTATCAGGAAGGAAAAGTAGGTAATTTCATGATAAAGGCACCGATGGTGTTAGGTCATGAAGTTATCGGTAAAGTTATTCATAGCGACTCATCAGAATTACATGAAGGGCAAACGGTAGCCATTAATCCGTCTAAACCTTGCGGTCACTGCAAATACTGCATTGAACATAACGAGAATCAGTGTACAGAGATGCGTTTTTTTGGCAGTGCCATGTATTTCCCTCATGTTGATGGTGGCTTTACCCGTTATAAAATGGTCGAAACGTCGCAATGTGTCCCTTATCCGGCCAAAGCTGACGAAAAGGTTATGGCTTTTGCCGAACCTTTAGCCGTCGCGATTCATGCCGCACATCAGGCCGGCGAGTTACAGGGCAAGCGAGTATTTATTTCCGGTGTTGGGCCCATTGGCTGCCTGATTGTCAGTGCTGTGAAAACACTGGGGGCCTCGGAAATTGTCTGTGCCGATGTGAGTCCCCGTTCCCTTTTGCTGGCCAAAGAGATGGGGGCGGATGTGCTCGTAAACCCACAAAACGACGACATGGATCACTGGAAAGCGGAAAAAGGCTATTTCGATGTCAGCTTTGAAGTGTCCGGTCATCCTTCATCAGTGAATACCTGTCTGGAGGTCACTCGTGCACGCGGCGTAATGGTGCAGGTAGGTATGGGAGGCGCGATGGCAGAATTCCCAATGATGACGTTGATTGGTAAGGAGATTTCACTCAAAGGCTCTTTCCGTTTTACCAGCGAATTTAATACCGCAGTGTCATGGCTGGCGAATGGCGTTATCAATCCACTGCCTTTACTGAGTGCTGAATATCCCTTCACTGACCTGGAAGAGGCGCTACGTTTCGCCGATGATAAAACCCAGGCAGCAAAAGTCCAGCTTGTTTTCTAAGAGATAAATAAAGGAATAATACAATGAACGATCTATTTTCACTGGCAGGAAAAAATATCTTGATTACCGGTTCAGCACAGGGTATTGGCTTTTTACTGGCAACCGGCCTGGGTAAATATGGCGCACAAATAATTATTAATGATATTACTGCCGAACGCGCAGAACTTGCTGTAGAAAAACTCCGCCAGGAGGGTATTCGGGCCGTTGCCGCACCTTTTAATGTTACCCATAAACATGAAATTGATACCGCCGTTGAACATATCGAAAAGGACATCGGCCCCATTGATGTGCTGGTGAATAACGCCGGTATCCAGCGCCGTCATCCTTTTACTGAGTTCCCTGAACAAGAGTGGAATGATGTGATCGCAGTAAACCAGACCGCCGTGTTCCTGGTGTCGCAAGCGGTAACTCGTCACATGGTTGAACGCAAGGCGGGTAAAGTTATTAATATTTGCTCGATGCAAAGCGAACTGGGACGTGACACCATCACCCCTTATGCCGCATCGAAAGGAGCGGTAAAAATGCTCACCCGCGGCATGTGCGTCGAGCTGGCGCGCCACAATATTCAGGTCAACGGTATTGCGCCGGGCTATTTCAAAACAGAAATGACTAAAGCACTGGTTGAGGACGAAGCCTTCACCGCCTGGTTGTGCAAACGGACCCCCGCCGCACGCTGGGGCGATCCGCAGGAACTGATTGGTGCTGCGGTGTTCCTTTCTTCAAAAGCCTCTGATTTCGTAAACGGCCACCTGTTGTTTGTTGATGGCGGCATGTTGGTGGCTGTTTAACAGCCACTACCCTGCGTGCAGCGCGAAAGCGCTGCTTTTCTGGCACTAATAAGAGATAAAGACTATGCCATTAATCATTATTGCGGCAGGCGTCGCGCTGCTTCTTATCCTGATGATCGGCTTTAAAGTTAACGGCTTTATTGCCCTCGTTCTGGTAGCTGCCGTCGTCGGATTTGCCGAAGGGATGGATGCACAGGCCGTCCTGCACTCTATACAAAATGGTATCGGCAGCACGCTCGGCGGGCTGGCAATGATCCTCGGTTTCGGGGCCATGTTAGGCAAGCTGATTTCTGATACGGGCGCGGCACAACGTATCGCCACTACGCTGATTGCTACTTTTGGTAAAAAACGCGTGCAATGGGCGCTAGTGATCACCGGTCTGGTTGTGGGCCTCGCCATGTTTTTTGAAGTGGGCTTTGTCCTGCTGTTGCCGTTGGTATTTACCATCGTAGCATCATCAGGATTACCCCTGTTGTATGTTGGCGTACCAATGGTAGCAGCGCTCTCTGTAACCCACTGTTTTCTGCCGCCACATCCTGGTCCTACTGCCATCGCGACTATCTTTGAGGCTAATCTCGGAACGACTCTACTGTATGGATTTATCATTACCATTCCGACAGTTATTGTCGCAGGACCGCTGTTTTCTAAACTGCTAACTCGCTTTGAGAAAGCACCACCAGAAGGCTTATTTAATCCTCATCTGTTTAGCGAAGAGGAGATGCCCTCCTTCTGGAACAGTATTTTCGCTGCCGTGATCCCGGTCATCCTGATGGCTATCGCCGCCGTTTGTGAAATTACGTTACCGAAAACTAACACCGTGCGCCTCTTCTTTGAATTTGTCGGTAACCCTGCCGTTGCGCTGTTTATTGCCATTGTTATTGCGATTTTCACACTGGGCCGACGTAATGGACGCACCATCGAGCAAATCATGGATATCATTGGGGATTCTATAGGCGCTATCGCGATGATTGTGTTTATTATCGCTGGCGGCGGCGCGTTTAAGCAGGTATTAGTAGATAGCGGTGTCGGGCAGTATATTTCACACTTAATGACCGGAACTACGCTTTCGCCGTTATTGATGTGCTGGACTGTTGCGGCGCTGTTGCGTATCGCTCTGGGCTCTGCCACCGTCGCGGCCATTACCACCGCGGGTGTGGTGTTGCCGATTATCAACGTTACCCATGCCGATCCCGCTTTAATGGTACTGGCAACCGGTGCGGGCAGCGTGATCGCGTCACACGTAAACGACCCTGGCTTCTGGCTATTTAAAGGGTATTTTAATCTGACGGTTGGTGAAACGTTGCGTACCTGGACGGTGATGGAAACCCTTATTTCTATTATGGGTTTGCTGGGCGTGTTAGCCATTAACGCCGTATTGCACTGAAAGAATAAAATATTGTGATGTAGTTTCGGGGGAAGATTGAAGATTCCCCCGACGTTGGGAGAAGTTATGCGCAATCACAGAATTTCTTTACAGGATATCGCTACGCTGGCTGGCGTAACAAAAATGACCGTGAGTCGTTATATCCGCTCGCCGAAAAAGGTGGCAAAGGAAACAGGCGAGCGCATCGCCAAAATTATGGAAGAGATCAATTATATCCCTAATCGCGCTCCCGGCATGTTGTTGAATGCACAAAGTTATACCCTCGGTATCTTGATTCCGTCATTTCAAAATCAACTCTTCGCTGACATTCTCGCGGGAATAGAATCCGTCACCTCTGAGCATAATTATCAGACCCTTATTGCTAATTACAATTACGATCGCGATTCCGAAGAAGAGTCGGTGATTAACCTGCTCTCTTATAACATTGACGGGATTATTCTTTCGGAAAAATATCACACCATCAGGACGGTGAAATTTCTGCGTTCAGCCACCATTCCGGTCGTGGAATTGATGGATGTACAGGGAGAACGGCTGGATATGGAGGTCGGTTTTGATAATCGGCAGGCCGCTTTTGACATGGTGTGTACCATGCTGGATAAGCGAGTCAGGCGCAAAATTCTGTATCTCGGTTCCAAAGATGACACCCGCGATGAACAGCGTTATCAGGGGTATTGCGATGCGATGATGCTGCATAATCTTTCCCCGTTACGCATGAATCCACGCGCCATCTCATCCATTCATTTAGGAATGCAATTAATGCGTGATGCCCTTAGCGCAAACCCGGATTTAGACGGTGTATTTTGCACCAATGACGATATTGCGATGGGTGCGCTTCTGCTGTGTCGCGAGCGAAACCTCGCCGTGCCAGAACAAATTTCCATTGCGGGTTTTCATGGGCTGGAGATTGGCAGGCAAATGATCCCAAGCCTCGCCAGCGTAATTACTCCCCGTTTTGATATTGGTCGGATGGCCGCCCAAATGTTGCTGAGCAAAATTAAAAATAACGATCACAACCACAACACTGTTGACCTCGGGTATCAGATTTATCACGGTAACACGCTTTAGGTTATTTTCTCTTCATTACACGTATTCTCTTTGCCGGACGTTGCCTATACTCCAGGCAGGAAACTGGAGGATATCTCATGAGCGAACCCCTGTTAATTGCCCGCACGCCGGACACAGAACTGTTTTTACTGCCGGGAATGGCTAACCGCCACGGGCTGATTACTGGCGCAACGGGGACGGGTAAAACCGTTACGCTGCAAAAACTGGCAGAGTCATTGTCGGAAATCGGTGTTCCGGTGTTTATGGCTGATGTAAAAGGCGATCTGACCGGCGTCGCGCAGGCAGGAACTGCGTCGGAAAAACTGCTCGCAAGGCTGAAAAACATCGGCGTCAACGACTGGCAACCGCATGCTAATCCGGTGGTGGTGTGGGATATCTTTGGCGAGAAAGGCCACCCGGTGCGGGCGACGGTTTCAGACCTGGGGCCGCTGTTGCTGGCGCGACTGTTGAATCTCAACGATGTGCAATCTGGCGTGCTGAATATTATCTTCCGCATTGCTGATGATCAGGGGCTGTTACTGCTCGACTTTAAAGATTTGCGGGCGATTACCCAGTACATCGGCGATAACGCCAAATCCTTCCAGAATCAGTACGGTAATATCAGTAGCGCATCGGTTGGTGCCATCCAGCGCGGGCTGTTGTCGCTGGAACAACAAGGCGCAGCACACTTTTTTGGCGAGCCGATGCTGGATATCAAAGACTGGATGCGCACCGATGCCAATGGTAAAGGGGTTATCAATATCCTCAGCGCCGAGAAGCTCTACCAGATGCCGAAACTGTATGCCGCCAGCCTGCTGTGGATGCTTTCAGAGTTGTATGAACAATTGCCGGAAGTAGGCGATCTGGAAAAACCGAAACTGGTGTTTTTCTTCGACGAAGCACATCTGCTGTTTAACGATGCACCGCAGGTGCTGCTGGATAAGATTGAGCAGGTGATAAGGCTTATTCGCTCAAAAGGCGTTGGGGTCTGGTTCGTTTCGCAAAACCCGTCGGATATTCCGGATAATGTGCTCGGGCAGCTCGGTAATCGTGTTCAACATGCTTTGCGTGCTTTTACGCCTAAAGATCAGAAAGCGGTAAAAGCGGCAGCGCAAACCATGCGGGCCAATCCGGCGTTTGATACCGAAAAGGCAATCCAGGAACTGGGGACCGGCGAGGCGTTAATCTCGTTTCTCGATGCGAAAGGAAGTCCTTCAGTGGTGGAACGGGCGATGGTTATCGCGCCTTGTTCGCGAATGGGGCCGGTGACGGAAGATGAGCGTAACGGCCTGATTAATCACTCCCCGGTGTATGGCAAGTACGAGGATGACGTGGACCGGGAATCCGCCTATGAGATGTTGCAAAAAGGCTTTCAGGCCAGTACCGAGCAGCAAAATAATCCTCCCGCGAAAGGGAAAGAGGTGGCGGTGGATGACGGTATTCTTGGTGGATTGAAGGATATTTTGTTTGGCACTACCGGACCGCGCGGCGGGAAGAAAGATGGAGTGGTGCAGACAATGGCGAAAAGCGCCGCCCGCCAGGTGACGAATCAGATTGTACGCGGGATGTTGGGGAGTTTGCTGGGGGGAAGAAAAAGGTAAGCCAGGTGCGATTTGTCTTTGCCTGATGCGACGCTGGCGCGTCTTATCATACCTACACCACTGCAATATATTGAATTTGCATGATTTTGCAGGCATGAACAAAGCACACTTTGCTAACAATAATAAAGGGAGCTTTCGCTCCCTTTATTCGTTCATCAGGTTACGATTTTCTCATTAACAGCCACAGGCTGATTAAGAAGAAGCTGGCGCTTGGCAACAGTGCGCCGATGATCGGCGGGATGCCGTAAACCAGCGTCAGCGGGCCGAAGATCTGGTCCAGTACGTAGAAGACAAAACCGAAGCTGATACCGGTGACCACACGCACGCCCATCGGCACGCTACGCAGTGGGCCGAAGATGAACGACAGCGCCATCAGCATCATCACCGCCACGGATAACGGCTGGAAAATTTTGCTCCACATGTTGAGCTGATAACGTCCGGCATCCTGACCGCTCGACTTCAGATACTTCACGTAGTTGTGCAAACCACTGATGGAGAGTGCATCCGGGTCCAGCGCCACCACGCCCAGTTTGTCTGGCGTGAGGTTGGTTTTCCAGGTGCCGCTCACCGTCTGCGAACCGGTGATCTGTTTCGGATTGGTCAGATCAGATTCATCAACCTGCGACAGACGCCAGACTTTATGTTCCGGGTCAAACTTCGCGGTAGCGGCATAGCGTACAGATTGCAGACGACGATTCTCATTAAAGGCATAGATACTGATGCCACCTAACTCTTCGTCACCTTTAACCCGCTCAATGTAGACGAAGTTGTTGCCATCTTTTGCCCATAAGCCTTGCTGGGTAGAGAGCAACGAGCCACCGTACATCGCCTGCGCACGGTAGTTACGCGCCATCTGCTCGCCCTGCGGTGCGACCCATTCGCCAATCGCCATCGTCAACAAGACCAGCGGAATGGCGGTTTTCATCACCGACAGCGCCACCTGCATACGGGTAAAACCAGAAGCCTGCATGACCACCAGTTCGCTGCGCTGTGCCAGCATCCCCAACCCAAGTAATGCACCCAGCAGGGCCGCCATCGGGAAGAAGATTTGCACATCTTTCGGCACGCTCAGCAAGGTATACATTCCTGCGCCTAACGCGTCGTAACTCCCCTGCCCGGCTTTTTTCAGCTGATCGACAAACTTGATAATGCCCGACAGCGACACCAGCATGAACAGCGTCATCATGATGGTGGTGAAAATAGTTTTACCGATATAGCGGTCAAGTACGCCAAAAGGTTGCATCACACCGCTCCTTTACGCGAAAAACTGGCGCGCAGGCGGCGGACCGGCACGGTGTCCCAAAGGTTGAGAACAATCGCCAAAGCCAGATAAATCAGGTTTACGGTCCACATCCACAGCGTCGGGTCCAGCTTACCTTTACCGCCGTTCGATTTCAGGGAGGTCTGGATCAGGAAGAACAACAGATACAGCAGCATGGCTGGCAGCATCGACAGTACGCGCCCCTGACGCGGGTTAACCACGCTCAGCGGAACGACCATAAGCGCCATCATAAACACGGTGAATACCAACGTGATACGCCAGTTCAGTTCTGCGCGGGCACGATCGGTGTCAGTGTTCCACAATGTGCGCATGTCCATCTGGTCGGTATCGTTCGGGTCGAGCGCCACCGCCTGGTGACCAATGATCGCCTGATAATCCTGGAAGTCCGTAATGCGGAAATCGCGTAACAGTGCAGTGCCTTCGAAGCGCGTTCCCTGGTTGAGAGTGACGACCTGGGAGCCGTCGCGCAGCTGGGTTAAATGTCCGGAATCGGCCACCACCACAGAAGGACGTGCATTACCTTTTGGTCGAATTTGCGCGAGGAACACATCTTTGAAATCGCTGCCGTCAACGCTTTCGATGAACAGCACCGAGCTGCCATTAGTCGCTTGCTGGAATTGCCCTTGCGCCAGCGCCGCCATGCCAGGGTTCGCTTTCGCTTCTGCTAACACTTCATCCTGATGTCGCGATGACCACGGTCCCGCCCACATCACGTTAACCGCCGCGACGATTGCCGTGAATACCGCAAGGATCATTGCCGCTTTCACCAGAACCGCTTTGCTCAAGCCGCAGGCATGCATTACCGTAATTTCACTTTCGGTATACAGTTTGCCCAGCGTCATCAGCAGCCCGAGGAACAGGCTTAATGGCAGGATAAGCTGCGCCATTTCCGGCACGCCCAACCCGAGAAGGGAGAGCACCAGATTCGCCGGAATATCGCCGTCAACCGCTGCGCCGAGGATCCTCACTAACTTTTGACAGAAGAAGATCAAAAGCAAGATGAAGAGTATCGCCAGCTGGCTTTTGAGCGTCTCCCGCACCAGATATCTTATGATTATCACTTTAAATACGCCCGTAAAAACTCGTCTTTTGCAGGATTTTAGCTTGTTTCATGGCTTAAACGTCATTTATTCTCTTGAGTCGTCGAAATCGTCGCTAAGATAATTATACTCAACGGATTCACCTCTCAGATTTTGTTCTGACGTGCCAATGCCGTAATAACGTTAAGATTAACACGAAGTCATCGCAACAGCGGACATGAGTTACGAAAGCTTGCAATTCTATCTGTAGCCACCGCCGTTGTCTTTAAGATTCAGGAGCGTAGTGCATGGAGTTTAGTGTAAAAAGCGGTAGCCCGGAGAAACAGCGGAGTGCCTGCATCGTCGTGGGCGTCTTCGAACCACGTCGCCTTTCTCCGATTGCAGAACAGCTCGATAAAATCAGCGATGGGTACATCAGCGCCCTGCTACGTCGGGGCGAACTGGAAGGAAAACCGGGGCAGACACTGTTGCTGCACCATGTGCCAAACGTGCTTTCTGAACGCATCCTCCTTATTGGTTGCGGCAAAGAACGTGAGCTGGATGAGCGTCAGTACAAGCAGGTTATTCAGAAAACCATTAATACGCTGAATGATACTGGCTCGATGGAAGCGGTCTGCTTTCTGACTGAACTGCACGTTAAAGGCCGTAACAACTACTGGAAAGTGCGTCAGGCTGTCGAGACGGCAAAAGAGACGCTCTACAGCTTTGATCAGTTGAAAACGAATAAGAGCGAGCCGCGTCGCCCGCTGCGTAAGATGGTCTTCAACGTGCCGACCCGCCGTGAACTGACCAGCGGCGAGCGCGCGATCCAACACGGTCTGGCGATTGCCGCCGGGATTAAAGCAGCAAAAGATCTCGGCAATATGCCGCCGAATATTTGTAATGCCGCTTACCTCGCCTCTCAGGCGCGCCAGCTGGCTGACAGCTACAGCAAGAATGTCATTACCCGCGTTATCGGCGAACAGCAGATGAAAGAGCTGGGGATGCACTCTTATCTGGCGGTTGGTCAGGGTTCGCAAAACGAATCGCTGATGTCGGTGATTGAGTACAAAGGCAACGCGTCGGAAGATGCACGCCCAATCGTGCTGGTGGGTAAAGGTTTGACCTTCGACTCCGGCGGTATCTCCATCAAGCCTTCAGAAGGCATGGATGAGATGAAGTACGATATGTGCGGTGCGGCGGCGGTTTACGGCGTGATGCGTATGGTCGCGGAGCTGCAACTGCCGATTAACGTTATCGGCGTGCTGGCAGGTTGCGAAAACATGCCTGGCGGCCGAGCCTATCGTCCGGGCGATGTGTTAACCACCATGTCCGGTCAAACCGTTGAAGTGCTGAACACCGACGCCGAAGGCCGCCTGGTACTGTGCGATGTGTTAACTTACGTTGAGCGTTTTGAGCCGGAAGCGGTGATTGATGTGGCGACGTTGACCGGTGCCTGCGTTATCGCGCTGGGTCATCACATTACCGGCCTGATGGCGAACCATAACCCACTGGCCCATGAGCTGATTGCCGCGTCTGAACAATCCGGTGACCGCGCATGGCGTTTACCGCTGGGTGACGAGTATCAGGAACAACTGGAGTCCAATTTTGCCGATATGGCGAACATTGGCGGTCGTCCTGGTGGAGCGATTACCGCAGGTTGCTTCCTGTCGCGCTTTACCCGTAAGTACAACTGGGCACACCTGGATATCGCCGGTACCGCCTGGCGTTCTGGTAAAGCAAAAGGCGCAACCGGTCGCCCGGTGGCGTTGCTGGCACAGTTCCTGCTCAACCGCGCCGGGTTTAACGGCGAAGAGTAATTGCATCAGGCTGTGTTGTTATTGTCGGATGCGGCGTGAACGCCTTATCCGACCTACACAGAGCACCGGACCCGTAGGCCTGATAAGACGCGACAGCGTCGCATCTGGCAATGTTGTTATTGTCGGATGCGGCGTGAATGCCTTATCCGACCTACACAGAGTACCGGACCCGTAGGCCTGATAAGACGCGACAGCGTCGCATCAGGCAATTCGGCGTTTATCTGATGTGTATTTAAATCCACCACAAGAAGCCCCATTTATGAAAAACGCAACGTTCTACCTTCTGGACAATGACACCACCGTCGATGGCTTAAGCGCCGTTGAGCAACTGGTGTGTGAAATTGCCGCAGAACGTTGGCGCAGTGGTAAGCGCGTACTCATCGCCTGTGAAGATGAAAAGCAGGCTTACCGACTGGATGAAGCCCTGTGGGCGCGTCCGGCAGAAAGCTTTGTTCCGCATAATTTAGCGGGAGAAGGACCGCGCGGCGGTGCACCGGTGGAGATCGCCTGGCCACAAAAGCGTAGCAGCAGCCCGCGCGATATATTGATTAGTCTGCGAACAAGCTTTGCAGATTTTGCCACCGCTTTCACAGAAGTGGTAGACTTCGTTCCTTATGAAGATTCTCTGAAACAACTGGCGCGCGAACGCTATAAAGCCTACCGCGTGGCTGGTTTCAACCTGAATACGGCAACCTGGAAATAATGGAAAAGACATACAACCCACAAGATATCGAACAGCCGCTTTACGAGCACTGGGAAAAGCAGGGCTACTTTAAGCCTAATGGCGATGAAAGCCAGGAAAGTTTCTGCATCATGATCCCGCCGCCGAACGTCACCGGCAGTTTGCATATGGGTCACGCCTTCCAGCAAACCATCATGGATACCATGATCCGCTATCAGCGCATGCAGGGCAAAAACACCCTGTGGCAGGTCGGTACTGACCACGCCGGGATCGCTACCCAGATGGTCGTTGAGCGCAAGATTGCCGCAGAAGAAGGTAAAACCCGTCACGACTACGGCCGCGAAGCTTTCATCGACAAAATCTGGGAATGGAAAGCGGAATCTGGCGGCACCATTACCCGTCAGATGCGTCGTCTCGGTAACTCCGTCGACTGGGAGCGCGAACGCTTCACGATGGACGAAGGCCTGTCCAATGCGGTGAAAGAAGTTTTCGTTCGTCTGTATAAAGAAGACCTGATTTACCGTGGTAAACGCCTGGTAAACTGGGACCCGAAACTGCGTACCGCTATCTCTGACCTGGAAGTGGAAAACCGCGAATCGAAAGGTTCGATGTGGCACATCCGCTATCCGCTGGCTGACGGCGCGAAAACCGCAGACGGTAAAGATTATCTGGTGGTTGCGACCACTCGCCCGGAAACCCTGCTGGGCGATACCGGCGTGGCCGTTAACCCGGAAGATCCGCGTTACAAAGATCTGATTGGCAAATATGTCATTCTGCCGCTGGTTAACCGTCGTATTCCGATTGTTGGCGACGAACACGCCGATATGGAAAAAGGCACTGGCTGCGTGAAGATCACCCCGGCGCACGACTTTAACGACTATGAAGTCGGTAAACGTCACGCCCTGCCGATGATCAACATCCTGACCTTTGACGGTGATATCCGTGAAAGCGCCCAGGTGTTCGATACCAAAGGTAACGAATCTGACGTTTATTCCAGCGATATCCCAGCAGAATTCCAGAAACTGGAGCGTTTTGCGGCACGTAAAGCCGTCGTTGCTGCGGTTGACGCGCTCGGCCTGCTGGAAGAAATTAAACCGCACGATCTAACCGTTCCTTACGGCGACCGTGGCGGCGTGGTTATCGAACCGATGCTGACCGACCAGTGGTACGTACGTGCCGACGTGCTGGCGAAACCGGCGGTTGAAGCGGTTGAGAACGGCGACATTCAGTTCGTACCGAAGCAGTACGAAAACATGTACTTCTCCTGGATGCGCGATATTCAGGACTGGTGTATCTCTCGTCAGCTGTGGTGGGGTCACCGCATCCCGGCATGGTATGACGACGCGGGTAACGTTTATGTTGGCCGCAACGAAGACGAAGTGCGTAAAGAAAATAACCTCGGTGCTGATGTTGCCCTGCGTCAGGACGAAGATGTTCTCGACACCTGGTTCTCCTCCGCACTGTGGACCTTCTCTACCCTTGGCTGGCCGGAAAACACCGACGCACTGCGCCAGTTCCACCCAACCAGCGTGATGGTATCCGGCTTCGACATCATCTTCTTCTGGATTGCCCGCATGATCATGATGACCATGCACTTCATCAAAGATGAAAATGGCAAACCGCAGGTGCCGTTCCACACCGTTTACATGACCGGCCTGATTCGTGATGACGAAGGCCAGAAGATGTCCAAATCCAAGGGTAACGTGATTGACCCGCTGGATATGGTTGACGGTATTTCGCTGCCGGAACTGCTGGAAAAACGTACCGGTAATATGATGCAGCCGCAGCTGGCGGACAAAATCCGTAAGCGCACCGAGAAGCAGTTCCCGAACGGCATTGAGCCGCACGGTACTGACGCGCTGCGCTTCACCCTAGCGGCGCTGGCTTCTACCGGTCGTGACATCAACTGGGATATGAAGCGTCTGGAAGGCTACCGTAACTTCTGTAACAAGCTGTGGAACGCCAGCCGCTTTGTGCTGATGAACACAGAAGGTCAGGATTGCGGCTTCAACGGCGGCGAAATGACGCTGTCGCTGGCGGACCGCTGGATTCTGGCGGAGTTCAACCAGACCATCAAAGCGTACCGCGAAGCGCTGGACAGCTTCCGCTTCGATATCGCCGCCGGCATTCTGTATGAGTTCACCTGGAACCAGTTCTGTGACTGGTATCTGGAGCTGACCAAGCCGGTAATGAACGGTGGAACAGAAGCCGAACTGCGCGGTACTCGCCATACGCTGGTGACTGTACTGGAAGGTCTGCTGCGCCTCGCGCATCCGATCATTCCGTTCATCACCGAAACCATCTGGCAGCGTGTGAAAGTACTTTGCGGCATCACCGCTGACACCATCATGCTGCAGCCGTTCCCGCAGTACGATGCGTCTCAGGTCGATGAAGCCGCACTGGCCGACACCGAGTGGCTGAAGCAGGCGATCGTTGCGGTACGTAACATCCGTGCAGAAATGAACATCGCGCCGGGTAAACCGCTGGAGCTGCTGCTGCGTGGTTGCAGCGCGGATGCAGAACGTCGCGTAAATGAAAACCGTGGCTTCCTGCAAACGCTGGCGCGTCTGGAAAGCATCACCGTGCTGCCTGCCGATGACAAAGGTCCGGTTTCTGTTACGAAGATCATCGACGGTGCAGAGCTGCTGATCCCGATGGCTGGCCTCATCAACAAAGAAGATGAGCTGGCGCGTCTGGCGAAAGAAGTGGCGAAGATTGAAGGTGAAATCAGCCGTATCGAGAACAAACTGGCGAACGAAGGCTTTGTCGCCCGTGCACCGGAAGCGGTCATCGCGAAAGAGCGTGAGAAGCTGGAAGGCTATGCGGAAGCGAAAGCGAAGCTGATTGAACAGCAGGCTGTTATCGCCGCGCTGTAATCAACACCGTGATGAAAACGAAGGCCGGAGCATGCTCCGGCCTTTTTATTTAGATAAACGGAACATACGGCATAATACCGCGAGATATCCACATTAACGGACCGCTATCCTGCGGTTTGTCGTCATTGGTTAACTCCAGCGAATCAAGGTCACCTTGAACATGGGTATTGTTGGCAATCCAGCTAACCATCCACATTTTCAGCCAGGGATAAGCCAGACCACAACTGATTGAGGAACCCATTAATACTGCAAACATGCGCAGAAGCATACCGAACGTGGTAACGGACGAATGAAAACGAATTGATCCATTTGCCAGCGTTAGATTATTCAGAAACAGATTGCGTAACGTAACATAGAGATAACTGGCAAACACAAGAATCGCAACAAAATACAGGAAGTAGGAAGCCATAATCTGCGGATAATATTGCAATACTAGCTCACCACCGGCCTCAGACTGCCCCAACATGCTCATCATCATTAACTGCTGGAATACTGGCGCAATCATAATACCAATCACAATGATGAAAGGAGCCATAGTTAATATGGCGAGTATGCATCCTTTAATGCATTCTTTTACATTGACCTGAATAGAAAATTTATGAATACCAAAATTTGCATTGTTAGCCAGCAATGGCATCCATTTACTATAGGTTATACCATGGACAACACCCAGCCCGATGGCAGAAAGCAAACTTAACGCGACTAAGTTAAAGAATAAGCCTCCAATCGATGTCGTCACTTGCGCAATAAGATACAGTGCGAACCAAAAAACTAACGCCAACAGAACAGGCAGCCCTAGCATAACCCACCATGCACGCAGCATTGAACAGTTAAAGCCAAAGCGAATGCCATTCAGTGAGGTCATGTTCGCCTGATACTGCAGACTCTTCACTGCCATACAAGGAATACCGCAGATCAAGAAAGCAAAGAGGAGAAAAGCAAGAGCAAAGTGTTGGCCTGCAAAACAAGAAATACTGAGAAAATAAACGACCATAATAAGTAACATGCTAACAAAAATGGCCCCCCCAGTTCCCTTATAACTAAACGGTTGCCCATTGAGTGTCACATGTTGATAAATATAACGACGGCATTTCACCAATGCCCACGGCCCATATATACCCAAGGTAATAATTGTCAGTAAAAAATTCACAAGACAAATAAGAAAATACTCACCACCTTTGCCTGTAAAAACAAATGCGTGACGAGAATTATCTTTCTCGACGTTTACATCATTCATGAATCATATCCCTAAAATAAATCCCATTCATATAGATAATAATTTCCAGTCCATTAATACTGCACCGCCTAGAATACGCTTTATCTCAAGGTTATATGCTTAATATATTCTGATTTATCTTCTTCTTGCACCACTTAAGCGAGGGTGGTATTAAAGTGAGCTATAAATCATACATTTGAAATTGAGCTATGCTATGAATGTTGTCACTTCTCCCGCGCTCCGTTTGCGCAAACTTACCGCCGCGGATAATCCTGCTATCGCCCGCGTCATTCGTCAGGTATCCGCCGAATACGGTCTTACCGCTGATAAAGGCTACACCGTCGCCGATCCGAATCTTGACGAGCTGTATCAAGTGTATAGTCAGCCTGGCCATGCATATTGGGTAGTTGAGTACGAGGGTGAAGTGGTCGGCGGCGGTGGGATAGCGCCATTAACCGGGAGTGAGTCGGACATTTGCGAACTGCAAAAGATGTATTTTCTTCCGGCTATCCGCGGCAAAGGGCTGGCAAAAAAACTGGCCTTAATGGCGATGGAGCAGGCGCGAGAGATGGGTTTCAAACGCTGCTATCTGGAAACGACAGCTTTTTTAAAGGAAGCCATTGCGCTTTATGAGCATTTGGGCTTTGAGCATATCGACTATGCGCTTGGCTGCACGGGCCATGTCGATTGTGAAGTGCGGATGTTGCGCGAACTCTAAAAAAATGCCCGCGTGTTCAACTCGCGGGCATTCGAACATTAACAACGTACGTTTTGTTTATGCCGGATGTGACATGAATGCCTTATCCGGGCAACAAATTCACCAGGTTGCAGGAACTACCTGGGCCTGATGCGCTACGCTTAATTAGTGGCGAACTCCGTCATCGTCTTCATCGACAAAATCTTCATCGTCGCCATCTTCGCCGTTAGGATCTTCAAAGTAAGTGCCCCAACCGTCGTACTCAACGTCAAATTTCTCTGCCAGCGTCATCAGTTGTTCAACCTGGGCATCGATCAGATCGGCATTCAACGCGCACTCGCTGAGGATGTCGCAGCAAATCACGATATCACCATCTTCAACTTCCAGCTCTTCCGGATCGGTGACTTCATATCCGAGTTTAAACGCTTCTACCGCTGCTTTCTCCAGCGTTTCAAGGTCGTCTGCGGAAAGATGGTGCTCAATGGTGTACAGCGCATCTGGATCGCTGCCATCTTCCAGTAATTCTTCAATAATCAGACGTGTCTCTTCACGCTGCTCTTCCAGTTGTTCCGGGTTTGCCATGGCTCATTCCTCTTAATGTCCTGCCGATACTCTTATTGTCACACACCACTGACATTGCCTCCACCTTTGTGATAAAGATTTATGCTTTAGACTTGCAAATGAATAACCATACATATAAATTGAATTTTAATTCATTTAGACGTTAGCCACAGGAGGGATCTATGTCCGGGTTTTATCATAAGCATTTCCTGAAATTACTCGATTTCACGCCAGCTGAACTTAACAGCCTGCTGCAGTTAGCCGCGAAGCTGAAAGCCGATAAGAAAAGCGGTAAAGAAGAAGCCAAACTCACTGGTAAAAACATCGCGCTCATCTTCGAAAAAGACTCGACCCGTACCCGATGCTCTTTCGAAGTTGCCGCATATGACCAGGGTGCTCGCGTTACTTATCTCGGTCCAAGCGGCAGCCAAATTGGTCATAAAGAGTCGATTAAAGACACTGCCCGCGTGCTTGGTCGCATGTATGACGGTATTCAGTATCGCGGCTATGGTCAGGAGATTGTCGAAACACTGGCGGAATACGCTGGCGTGCCGGTATGGAACGGCCTGACCAATGAGTTTCACCCCACGCAGCTGCTGGCGGATCTCCTCACCATGCAGGAGCATTTGCCCGGCAAAGCGTTCAACGAAATGACGCTGGTCTATGCAGGTGACGCACGTAACAACATGGGCAATTCGATGCTCGAAGCTGCAGCGCTTACCGGTCTGGATTTGCGTCTGGTCGCGCCACAGGCGTGCTGGCCAGAAGCTGCGCTGGTTACGGAATGCCGCGCCCTGGCACAACAAAATGGCGGGAATATTACGCTGACGGAAGATGTAGCTAAAGGAGTTGAAGGTGCTGACTTTATCTATACCGATGTATGGGTGTCGATGGGTGAAGCAAAAGAAAAATGGGCTGAACGCATTGCATTACTGCGTGATTATCAGGTGAACAGCAAGATGATGCAGTTGACCGGTAACCCGGAGGTCAAATTCCTCCACTGCCTGCCCGCGTTTCATGACGACCAAACGACGCTTGGCAAAAAAATGGCGGAAGAGTTTGGCCTACATGGCGGAATGGAAGTGACTGATGAGGTCTTCGAATCTGCCGCCAGCATTGTATTTGATCAGGCGGAAAACCGCATGCATACCATCAAAGCGGTGATGGTCGCGACGCTCAGTAAATAATTGACATCTCTATAAAGATGCCGGGAAATACAAAAAATATCCCGGCATCATATTATTTTATGCAGTGTGAGTTCTATTCTTCCACCCCCATTTTTCTATTACTGTTCGTAAATTTTCCGGAGGATTTAATTTTTCTAACTGTTTTTCATTAATATAATTATATATATTGATTTTCCCATCCCGGAGGACTTCCATCATTCTTGTTCTAATTTTTAATTCATTAACCATCTTTTCTTCAAAAATCTTAACGACATAACCCAGAAGTTTATTTACAATTTCTTTTGTTTTTTCTTCATCACCATAAACATATCCTAACTCATTAAGATACAGCTGTTCGCCCTCATAACACTTAAGTAATTGATAGAAGTACCACTTAGCAAAATCAGGTTGCTTCATGAAAAAATCCTTCAAAAAAATATCATTTACTAAAATGCTGACAGGCACTTCATTAAATAGTAACTTAACATCATCAAATAACCTTAGTATTAAGCGTGATTTTTCTTGATTGCTTAAGCTAAAATCATTGACATATGCAACCAACTTATCCCAAATCAATTCCTGTAATTTACGGCTATTTTTATAGGGTTCTTTATCGAGATTGAAAAATAAGGTCTCAGCTATTTTAGATTGATTGCAATCAAAATCAATATGACTCATCACGGAGCATGCATGCGTTATCTTTTCAGAATCACCAAAATATTGCATACTTTTATTAAAACACCAATCCAGTATTCTTACATCATTAATATATGGGAATTTTGAAAAAGTCTCCAGAATCGAATCGATGACCGGTGTAAGGTTAACCTTTGCATCATCTAAGGAATCAATAAGAATATGAGACAGATTAACTTTGATTTCATTAATTTCATTGTTACCTACTTTGTCATTATCAATTCCGTGATCATTTAATGCGTAGAGCTTATCTATTTCTTCAAGTATACCATTTTCGCCCAGTAAGTATGAAATCGATTCACTACATACATGAGGCATTAATAGCAGATGTTCGTTCCTTATTGCTAATAATGCATTATTCAATGGTTTCTCTAATAAATCCGCAATCGTAGAATCAACTGAACCTTTACAACTCACCTGCAAGTTATTTAAGTCCTGAGAGTTATTAAACTCCTGAGAATCATTTAACTCCTGTGGATTATTTAACTCCTGCGAATTATTTAAATCCTGTGAATTATTTAACTCCTGCGAATTATTTAACTTCTGACGATTATTTAACTTCTGATGATTATTTAATAGACGAGCTATTTCCTTGTTAGATTCACTTTGGTAACACGCCAGAATCTTGTTAGTAATCAGGTGTAATGAACTCTCATCTTTTCTTTCAAAGGACTTTCCTTCATAACGATTAGTCGAACCATCAGGTTGTTGAAATATAATAGCCGTATGTCCTTGACGAGTCCCCATAGTAGTGATGGTGGAAAGTGTAATTTCTATTTCCACCTTAGATAAATCCGCTCGTTCCCCTTCAGGATTATTCATAACAAACTTCATTATCTCACTGCCATCATTATTTTTGATATAAGATGAGGACTCAATATGAGCCATCATATTTCTTCCCGCTTCGTTGGAGCGTTTGCTAAAATCCACATAACCCAGGGTAAATATTTTTACCAAAAACTCCAAAAATGTCTTAGGATCAAGGATATTTCTTGTATTATCCTGCCCCTCGGCATTACGGGCAAAATTATTTATTCCAACACGCCAGGTATTTAAAACTTCACTTTTTTGTTTAAAATTGTCGGCTAATGTAATGTGTTGAGAATAATTCAAATCTGATATTTTGCTCATGACGAACTCCTTGAGTTAATAAGAACGTCTAAGCATTACAAATTTTACTCACAAAAAAATATCAAAAAACGCTCTTTTCACAAACTCGCCGTAAACCTGGAGTTATTTACGGCGAAAAGTCATCACGCCATCAGCATCTTCACTACTGCTTTGCGAACCTGGGCTGGCGCGCCCACTGCGCACAGCGGTTTATGCACTTCCCCCGGATAAAACACAACAAAATCACCTTCATTAAGGATAACTGTTTTCTCATCAACGCCTTCCGGCAAAAATGCGATGTCTTTGTCTGCTAACCAGTCGGTATCCGGGGTGCCTGCAGGTTGCGTGCTGAAGGTCATGCCTTCCTGACCTTTTAACACAATCTGAATGTCGAGATAGCGGGCATGGTACTCCGCACGGCGAGCTTCGTACGGCTCGGTCATATCTTCCGAGATAAGATAAAACAGACGATTGCCTTCGATATCGTGCTTGCCCTTGGGCGTTTCTGCCGTAACGTTTGCTTTGATATGCTCAATCGCCTGGCGTAACTCCTGGGGTAGCCACGGCTGAAGATTATGAATATTTCCGATGATCATCTTTTCCACTCCTTAATTAAAACAATGTTTCATTTCTATCGTTATACGAAAAGATGATCAATTCCGCTAGCCTTAACGTGTGAATTATTGTCTTATCACAACTTATCGGCAGACGCGTTCCCGCCTTTCGGGTCAAGGTCAGCATCACTCCTCGAGAATAGTTTTTATCGCTTCCCCCGCCAGTGCAGCTGTTGCACAGAGTTGTTCGATGGAGTGCCCCTCCCGTGCCTTCGCAGAAAGCCCTGACATCACGGTACTCATAAAATCAGTCACACATTGTGCGCTTTGTGGATGCCGCCTGGCGATATAGTCATAAATGGTTGTTTCTGCGGCGTGATAATATTGAACGGCAATACCACGCGCTTGTGGATCATGACTATGAATACCTTCAAGAACCATACAGCCAGCGCAGCCGCCGTTTTGGCTATATCTGCGCGCCGCTTCTTTTAATACCTCAACCAGGCACTCGCCTACGGGACGATCATCACGAAGAATATCGGCAAGCGGAATAGCTTCCGTACCGACATATTCATTGAGTACACGGCTAAATAACCCAGCCTTACTGCCAAAAGCCGCGTAGAGGCTCGGGGGGTTAATACCAAGATAATCAGTGATTTCAGCAACACTGACAGCATCGAAACTTTTTTGGTGAAAAAGCACTTTTGCCGCAGAGACTGCCTGCTCAGGAGCGAAACGTCTGGGACGACCAGGAACACGAGATTGTTTTTTAGTGACCATTACAAAACTTGTTGACAGAAAGTTAAAACAGTTTTGTAATGCATGTTACATAATAAATCAAGGAGTCCTTATGGGCGCTTTTACAGGTAAGACAGTTCTCATCCTCGGTGGCAGTCGTGGAATCGGTGCTGCTATCGTACGTCGTTTCGTCACCGATGGGGCCAATGTACGATTCACCTATGCGGGGTCGAAAGATGCCGCTGAACGCCTGGCACAAGAGACGGGAGCGACAGCAGTATTCACAGATAGTGCTGACAGAGACGCTGTCATTGATGTCGTTCGTAAGAGCGGCGCATTGGATATCCTGGTGGTAAATGCAGGTATTGGCGTCTTTGGCGATTCCCTGGAATTAAATGCCGACGATATTGATCGCCTTTTCAAAATCAATATTCATGCTCCTTACTATGCCTCTGTTGAAGCCGCCCGGCAGATGCCCGAAGGCGGGCGCATCTTAATCATCGGCTCCGTGAATGGCGATCGTATGCCTGTTGCAGGCATGGCTGCTTATGCCGCCAGTAAATCTGCCCTGCAAGGTATGGCGCGCGGGCTGGCCCGTGATTTTGGACCGCGTGGGATCACCATCAACGTCGTCCAGCCAGGGCCAATTGATACCGACGCGAATCCCGCCAACGGGACAATGCGCGATATGTTGCATGGTTTTATGGCTATCAAAAGACATGGGCAACCGGAAGAGGTCGCTGGTATGGTCGCATGGTTAGCAGGGCCAGAAGCCAGTTTTGTTACCGGTGCGATGCATACCATTGATGGCGCGTTTGGCGCATAACCGACTACGCTCAATTAAGCCCAGCCATTATCCATGATGTCTGGGTTTTGTTTACTCACGTCGTCCCCTAAAAGCGGCTCCCGGTAAATATAAATCTTCTGTTCATGTCGTAAATCTTGAGGATAACCAAATGGTCGAAAGAATCGCTGTTTTCCCTGCTGGCCGACATTCACTGTATGCTGAACATCGTTATTCTGCGGCTATCCGTTCCGGCGATTTGCTGTTTGTTTCCGGGCAAGTAGGAAGTCTCGAGGACGGAACACCAGAACCCGATTTTCAGCAACAAGTCAGACTGGCATTTGATAATTTGCATGCGACCCTGGCAGCTGCGGGATGCACTTTTGACGATATCATTGACGTGACGAGCTTTCATACCGATCCGGAAAAACAATTTGAAGACATCATGACAGTCAAAAATGAAATATTTAGCGCCCCACCTTACCCAAACTGGACGGCGGTGGGTGTTACCTGGCTGGCAGGCTTTGATTTTGAAATTAAAGTGATAGCGCGCATCCCTGAGCTGTAAGCAATAGTTTTAGCCGTTAGTTTTCACACTCCGCCCTATAAGTCGGATGAATGGAATAAAATGCATATCGGATTGGGTGAAATTGAAAAAGAAAAAAGCAGGAAATGTCTGCAATTATTGATACCGAACGACCGTTCCCTTCCAGAATCATAGCAAATAAAAATGCATATACTTTGACTTTTAATTCAAATAAACCGTTTGCGCTGACAAAATATTGCATCAAATGCTTGCGCCGCTTCTGGCTATGAGTATAATGCCGGACAATTTGCCGGGAGGATGTATGGTTCAGTGTGTTCGACATTTTGTCTTACCGCGTCTGAAAAAAGACGCTGGCCTGCCGTTTTTCTTCCCGTTGATCACCCATTCCCAGCCCCTCAATCGAGGGGCTTTTTTTTGCCCAGGCGTCAGGAGATAAAAGATGGCTAATCCGCTATATCAGAAACATATCATTTCCATAAACGACCTTAGTCGCGATGACCTTAATCTGGTGCTGGCGACAGCGGCGAAACTGAAAGCAAACCCGCAACCAGAGCTGTTGAAGCACAAAGTCATTGCCAGCTGTTTCTTCGAAGCCTCTACCCGTACCCGCCTCTCTTTCGAAACTTCCATGCACCGCCTGGGTGCCAGCGTGGTGGGCTTCTCCGACAGCGCCAATACATCACTGGGTAAAAAGGGCGAAACGCTGGCCGATACCATTTCGGTTATCAGCACTTACGTCGATGCGATAGTGATGCGTCATCCGCAGGAAGGTGCAGCGCGTCTGGCCACCGAGTTTTCCGGCAATGTACCGGTACTGAATGCCGGTGATGGCTCCAACCAACATCCGACACAAACCTTGCTGGACTTATTCACCATTCAGGAAACCCAGGGGCGTCTGGACAATCTCCACGTCGCAATGGTTGGTGACCTGAAATATGGCCGCACCGTTCACTCTCTGACCCAGGCGTTAGCGAAGTTCGACGGCAACCGTTTTTACTTCATCGCGCCGGACGCGCTGGCAATGCCGCAATACATCCTGGATATGCTCGATGAAAAAGGGATCGCCTGGAGTCTGCACAGCTCCATTGAAGAAGTGATGGCGGAAGTGGACATTCTGTATATGACTCGCGTGCAAAAAGAGCGTCTGGACCCGTCCGAATATGCCAACGTGAAAGCACAGTTTGTTCTTCGCGCCAGCGATCTCCACAACGCCAAAGCCAATATGAAAGTGCTGCATCCGCTGCCGCGTGTTGATGAGATTGCGACGGATGTTGATAAAACGCCTCACGCCTGGTACTTCCAGCAAGCAGGCAACGGGATTTTCGCTCGCCAGGCGTTACTGGCACTGGTTCTGAATCGCGATCTGGTACTGTAAGGGGAAATAGAGATGACACACGATAATAAATTGCAGGTTGAAGCTATTAAACGCGGCACGGTAATTGACCATATCCCCGCCCAGATCGGTTTTAAGCTGTTGAGTCTGTTCAAGCTTACCGAAACGGATCAGCGTATTACCATTGGTCTGAACCTGCCTTCTGGTGAGATGGGGCGTAAAGATCTGATCAAAATCGAAAATACCTTTTTGAGTGAAGATCAGGTAGACCAACTGGCATTGTATGCGCCGCAAGCCACGGTTAACCGTATCGACAACTATGAAGTGGTGGGCAAATCGCGCCCCAGCCTGCCGGAGCACATCGACAATGTGCTGGTCTGCCCGAACAGCAACTGTATCAGCCATGCCGAACCGGTTTCTTCCAGCTTTGCAGTACGAAAACGCGCCAATGACATCGCGCTCAAATGCAAATACTGTGAAAAAGAGTTTTCCCATAATGTGGTGCTGGCCAATTAATTGCGGTTGGTAATAAAAGTCTGGCTCCCTATAATGAGCCAGACTTTTTACCGCTGTAATAAAGGAGAAATCATGAGCAAAACTATCGCGACGGAAAATGCACCGGCAGCTATCGGTCCTTACGTACAGGGCGTTGATCTGGGCAATATGATCATTACCTCCGGTCAGATCCCAGTAAACCCGAAAACCGGCGAAGTACCGGCAGACGTCGCCGCACAGGCACGTCAGTCGCTGGATAACGTAAAAGCGATCGTCGAAGCCGCTGGCCTGAAAGTGGGCGATATCGTTAAAACCACCGTGTTTGTGAAAGATCTGAACGACTTCGCAACCGTAAACGCTACATACGAAGCCTTCTTCACCGAACACAACGCCACCTTCCCGGCGCGTTCTTGCGTTGAAGTTGCCCGTCTGCCGAAAGACGTGAAGATTGAGATCGAAGCGATCGCTGTTCGTCGCTAATCTTGATGGAAATCCGGGCTATCATGCCCGGATTAAGTCTGATGGCAAAAGCAAAATAGCCTGATGCGCTACGCTTATCAGGCCTACGTGATTCCTGCAATTTATTGAATTTGTAGGCCGGATTAGGCGTTTACGCCGCATCCGGCATGATCAAAGCTCACTTTGTCTGTAATCGAATCCGGGCCACCATGCCCAGTTTATTCTTTACTGCCAGCCGTAACGACGGCTATAGAACCCTTTCACCAGCTGGGTTAACGTCATATACCCTGCCAGAATCGCAACCAGCCACGGGAAATAGCTTAACGGCAGCGCCTGCAGTTGCAGATAACTGGCCAACGGCGAAAACGGCAATGCGATCCCGACTATCATCACAATCACGGTCATGATCATTAACGGCCACGATGCACAGCTCTGAATAAACGGTACACGACGGGTACGGATCATATGCACAATCAGCGTTTGCGACAGTAATCCCACCACAAACCAGCCCGACTGGAACAGCGTTTGCGTTTCCGGCGTGTTGGCATGGAATACCCACCACATCAGGCAAAACGTCAGAATATCGAAGATCGAACTGATCGGTCCGAAGAAGATCATAAAGCGCCCCAAATCCGCCGGATTCCAACGCTGAGGCTTTTGAATTTGCTCGTCGTCGACGTTATCAAACGGGATCGCCACCTGTGACACATCGTACAGCAGGTTCTGGATCAGTAAGTGTAAAGGCAGCATCGGCAGGAAGGGCAAGAAAGCACTCGCCACCAGCACGCTGAACACATTACCGAAGTTAGAACTCGCCGTCATTTTTATGTATTTCAGCATGTTGGCGAAAGTCCGGCGTCCTTCAATAACCCCCTCCTCCAGCACCATCAGGCTTTTTTCCAGCAGGATGATATCAGCCGCTTCACGGGCAATATCTACCGCACCATCCACAGAAATGCCGATATCCGCAGCGCGTAAGGCGGGCGCATCATTAATACCATCGCCCATAAAGCCAACCACATGCCCTTCGCGCTTCAGCAACGTTACGATGCGTTCTTTATGCATCGGCGTCAGGCGGGCAAACAGCGTGGTGCGCTGTGCAAGATTTGCCAGTTCGTCGTCAGATAGCGTTTCAATATCACTACCAATGACCACCTCTCCCGCGTCCAGTCCCACTTCATGGCACACTTTCGCCGCCACTAACTCGCTGTCGCCAGTAAGGATTTTCACGGTAATGCCACTCGCTTTTAATGCCTTCAGTGCCGGAGCGGTTGTCTCTTTCGGCGGATCAAGGAAAGCAATATATCCTTCGAGGATCAGGTCGGATTCATCCGCCCGCTGGTAATCCCCTTCACGTGCTGGCAGGTATTTCGTCGCCACCGCAACCACGCGCAGCCCCTGACGATTCAGCGTATCAGTAACGCGCTTAATCTTACGCAGTATGATGTCATCAAGCGGCACAATCTCACCATTGTGACGCACCTGCGAACACACATTGAGGATTTCCTGCAATGCGCCTTTGCAAACCAGTTGATGATGTTCGGTATTCTCTGCCACTACCACCGACATCCGGCGACGCTCGAAATCAAACGGAATCTCATCAATTTTTTGCCAACGACTGGCCAGCGAGCGCGCTGACTCTTCATCCGTACCTTCGAGCACCGCTGTATCAAGCAGGTTTTTAAGTCCGGTCTGATAATGACTGTTCAACCACGCGCTATGCAGCACGCGTTCGCTGGTTTTACCGGAGATATCGGTATGATTCTCCAGCACAATTTTATCCTGCGTCAGGGTGCCGGTTTTATCAGTGCACAGAATATCCATAGCGCCAAAGTTCTGAATGGCATCCAGATGTTTGACGATCACTTTCTGTTTCGACAGCTTTACGGCACCACGCGCCAGCGTCGAAGTGACAATCATCGGCAACATTTCTGGCGTTAAGCCTACCGCGACCGAAAGTGCGAACAGTGCCGCTTCCCACCAGTCACCTTTGGTGTAACCGTTGATCAGCAACACCACCGGAGCCATCACCAGCATAAAGCGAATCAGCAGCATACTGACGCGGCTAATCCCTTGCTGAAAGGCATTCGGCTCGCTTTCCTGCTCACTAACACGCCCCGCCAGTTGACCAAACCAGGTGTTGGCTCCTGTAGCAATCACCATTGCTTGTGCCGTGCCGCTCACTACGGTGGTGCCCATAAAACACAGGGTGTCGCACTCCAGCGGATTGCTGTGCTCCGGCTGGCGAGTGGTTGCGGCTTTTTCCACGGGCAGAGACTCACCGGTTAACGACGCCTGAGCGACAAACAGATCCCGCGCCTGCAAGATACGTAAATCTGCCGGGATCATATCCCCCGCCGCCAGTTTTATAATATCGCCGGGCACTAGTTGGTCTATCGGAATTTCCAGCCAGCCATTTTCACCTTTATCGTTAATTACGCGCAGTACCGTCGCGGTATTACTGACCATCGCTTTCAGGGCATCTGCCGCTTTGGTGGAACGAGCTTCCTGAATAAAGTTCAGCAACGTAGAAATAGCGACCATTAGCGCGATAACACCTGCGGCAAATAAATCTTCCGTGGCGTAAGAAATAGCACCGAGAATGGTGAGCAAAATATTAAAGGGGTTGCGATAGCAGCCCCATAAATGCACCCACCACGGCGACGGTTGTTGCGCGGGTAATTTATTTTCACCATGTTGTTCGCGGGCAGATTCCACTTCCGCCTGATTTAACCCTTCCGGATGGGTATTGAACGTTTTCCATAATTCCTGTTCTGGCATCACCGCCATTTTCAGGCAATGCGCACTTAAGGACGGCGGGACCGCCGTATTCACTGTCTGCTGCGCGCCAGGCAATGGATCGCGATGAACCAGACGGGAAGGTAAATGGCGAATGAGCCGGGTAAAAATTTCTTTAAACATAAGGAGTCCCTCCGCACTGTCTGAAACAGTGCAGAAATGTCTTCAGGCGTGGCGAAGCCTTACCTGAAGGTAATAAAGCTGAGCTGGGACGTTAAAACGTCACGGCCTTACGCATCCGGTAACGCCGTGAAAAGACGGACTTACCGGAAAAGTTTTAATCTCCGTCGAGGGAGAGGCGTGGGATCAGGTTCCATATAACCTCCGGTAAGTGAAAAAAGCGCCGCAAATAATAAGGAGAATCCAATAATATTCGTGGCATTTATGGCGATATAATACCTACTGGCAACTAAACCAACGATAAACCAGACTTTACCCATTGCTGAATGCACGGGTAAAGTTAGGCTCAAATAATGAAACGCAATTACGGGACAACAGGATGCAAAATCGGCTGACCATCAAAGACATCGCGCGCTTAAGCGGCGTGGGGAAATCTACGGTTTCCCGAGTGCTGAATAACGAAAGCGGCGTGAGTCAGCGCACGCGCGAGCGCGTGGAAGCAGTGATGAATCAGCATGGATTTTCCCCTTCCCGCTCTGCGCGCGCTATGCGTGGGCAAAGCGATAAAGTGGTCGCCATCATTGTTACCCGTCTGGATTCGTTGTCAGAAAATCTCGCCGTCCAAACCATGCTGCCAGCGTTCTATGAACAAGGTTACGACCCGATCATGATGGAAAGTCAGTTTTCTCCGCAATTAGTTGCCGAACATTTGGGGGTGCTGAAACGGCGTAATATCGACGGCGTAGTGCTGTTCGGTTTTACCGGCATAACCGAAGACATGTTAGCCCACTGGCAGTCATCGCTGGTTCTGCTGGCGCGTGACGCAAAAGGCTTTGCTTCGGTCTGTTATGACGACGAAGGGGCAATCAAGATCCTGATGCAACGGCTGTATGACCAGGGACATCGTAATATCAGTTATCTCGGCGTACCGCACAGTGACGTGACGACCGGTAAGCGACGTCACGAAGCCTACCTGGCGTTCTGCAAAGCGCATAAACTGCATCCCGTTGCCGCTCTGCCAGGCCTTGCGATGAAGCAAGGCTATGAGAACGTAGCAAAAGTGATTACGCCTGAAACTACCGCGTTACTGTGCGCAACCGACACGCTGGCACTTGGCGCAAGTAAATACCTGCAAGAGCAACGCATCGACACCTTGCAACTGGCGAGCGTCGGTAATACGCCGTTAATGAAATTCCTCCATCCGGAGATCGTCACCGTTGACCCAGGTTACGCCGAAGCTGGACGCCAGGCGGCCTGCCAGTTGATCGCGCAGGTAACCGGGCGCAGCGAACCGCAACAAATCATCATCCCCGCCACCCTGTCCTGATCGTTTCCTGAACGATAAATTGTGATCTTCGCTGCGTTTCGGGAACGTTCCCGTTTTTAAATTTTTCCGCGCAATATATTCTGCAGCCAACCAAAAATGTCATCTGCCATGGGGCTTTATGATGAGCAAAATAAACCAAACGGATATCGATCGGTTGATTGAACTGGTGGGCGGGCGCGGCAATATTGCGACGGTGAGCCACTGTATTACTCGTCTGCGCTTTGTCCTCAACCAACCGGCCAATGCCAGACCGAAAGAGATAGAGCAACTCCCCATGGTGAAAGGCTGTTTCACCAATGCCGGGCAATTTCAGGTGGTAATTGGCACCAACGTGGGTGATTACTATCAAGCGTTGATAGCGACGACCGGACAGGCGCAGGTTGATAAAGAGCAGGTGAAAAAAGCTGCCCGGCAGAATATGAAATGGCATGAGCAGTTGATCTCTCATTTCGCGGAGATCTTCTTCCCGCTGCTGCCCGCGTTGATTAGTGGTGGTTTGATCCTCGGTTTTCGCAATGTGATCGGCGATTTGCCCATGAGCAACGGTCAAACGCTGGCGCAAATGTACCCTTCCCTGCAAACGATCTACGATTTTCTATGGTTGATCGGTGAAGCGATCTTCTTCTACCTGCCGGTCGGAATTTGCTGGTCAGCGGTGAAAAAAATGGGCGGCACGCCGATCCTCGGTATCGTGCTTGGCGTGACGCTGGTTTCCCCACAGTTGATGAACGCTTATCTGCTCGGGCAGCAGCTACCGGAAGTATGGAACTTTGGCATGTTCAGCATCGCCAAAGTGGGCTATCAGGCACAGGTTATTCCGGCACTGTTAGCCGGGCTGGCGCTGGGCGTTATAGAAACTCGCCTTAAGCGTATCGTGCCGGATTATCTCTATCTGGTGGTGGTGCCGGTCTGTTCGCTGATCCTCGCGGTGTTCCTCGCCCATGCGCTGATTGGTCCGTTTGGTCGCATGATTGGCGATGGCGTTGCCTTTGCGGTGCGTCACCTGATGACCGGCAGCTTTGCCCCCATTGGTGCGGCATTGTTTGGCTTCCTTTACGCACCGCTGGTGATCACCGGCGTACACCAGACCACGCTTGCTATAGATTTGCAGATGATTCAAAGCATGGGTGGCACGCCAGTGTGGCCGCTTATTGCGCTGTCGAATATCGCTCAGGGCTCCGCCGTGATAGGCATTATCATTTCCAGCCGCAAGAACAATGAACGCGAGATCTCCGTGCCTGCCGCTATCTCCGCCTGGCTTGGGGTCACTGAGCCTGCAATGTACGGCATCAACCTGAAATATCGCTTCCCGATGCTGTGCGCGATGATTGGTTCTGGTCTGGCTGGATTGCTATGTGGTCTGAACGGCGTTATGGCGAATGGCATCGGCGTAGGCGGCCTGCCGGGAATTCTCTCTATTCAACCGAGCTATTGGCAAGTGTTTGCGCTGGCAATGGCTATCGCCATCATCATCCCGATTGTACTCACCTCGTTTATCTACCAGCGGAAATACCGCCTGGGTACGCTGGACATTGTTTAATTTTCTTCGGGGCGCAATTGCGCCCCCTCGCATTTGCAGGAATAACGTAATGACGAATCTTCCCCACTGGTGGCAAAACGGCGTTATCTACCAGATTTATCCCAAGAGTTTTCAGGACACCACGGGTAGCGGCACCGGTGATTTACGTGGCGTTATCCAACGCCTGGACTATCTGCATAAACTGGGCGTCGATGCTATCTGGCTAACCCCCTTTTATGTCTCTCCCCAGGTCGATAACGGATACGACGTAGCGAACTATACGGCGATAGATCCCACTTACGGTACGCTGGACGATTTTGACGAAATGGTGACGCAGGCGAAATCACGCGGCATTCGTATCATTCTCGATATGGTGTTTAACCATACCTCTACCCAACATGCCTGGTTTCGCGAGGCGCTGAACAAAGCAAGCCCTTACCGCCAGTTTTATATCTGGCGCGATGGTGAACCAGAAACGCCACCGAATAACTGGCGTTCAAAATTTGGCGGTAGTGCGTGGCGCTGGCATGCGGAAAGCGAACAGTACTATTTGCATCTCTTTGCACCAGAACAGGCGGATCTCAACTGGGAGAATTCGGCGGTACGCGCCGAGCTGAAAAAAGTCTGTGAGTTCTGGGCCGATCGCGGGGTCGACGGGTTGCGCCTGGATGTGGTGAATCTGATCTCCAAAGACCCGCGTTTCCCTGAAGACCTGGATGGCGACGGACGTCGCTTCTACACCGACGGGCCAAGAGCACACGAGTTTTTGCACGAGATGAACCGCGATGTGTTTACGCCTCGCGGTTTAATGACCGTGGGTGAAATGTCCTCCACCAGCCTTGAGCATTGCCAGCGATACGCGGCACTAACAGGCAGTGAATTGTCGATGACCTTTAATTTTCATCACCTGAAGGTCGATTATCCCGGTGGTGAAAAATGGACGCTGGCTAAACCTGACTTTGTGGCGTTGAAAGCATTGTTCCGCCACTGGCAACAAGGAATGCACAACGTGGCATGGAATGCCTTGTTCTGGTGTAACCACGATCAGCCGCGCATTGTTTCTCGTTTTGGTGATGAAGGGGACTACCGCGAACCTGCGGCAAAAATGCTGGCGATGGTGCTGCATGGCATGCAGGGAACGCCATATATCTATCAGGGCGAAGAGATTGGCATGACTAACCCACATTTCACGCGCATTACTGACTATCGCGACGTGGAGAGCCTCAATATGTTTGCCGAACTGCGCAACGATGGGCGTGACGCCGAGGAGTTATTGGCAATCCTCGCCAGTAAATCCCGTGACAATAGTCGCACGCCAATGCAATGGAGCAACGGCGATAATGCCGGGTTTACAACGGGTGAACCGTGGATTGGCCTGGGCGATAACTATCAAGAAATCAACGTAGAAGCCGCGCTGGCCGATGAGTTCTCGGTGTTTTACACCTACCAAAAGTTAATCGCACTGCGTAAGCAAGAAGCCGTCCTGACATGGGGCAATTACCAGGATCTGCTGCCAGACAGCCCTGTATTGTGGTGCTATCGCCGTGAATGGAAGGGGCAAACCTTGCTGGTCATTGCCAACCTTAGCCGTGAGATCCAACCCTGGCAGCCAGGGCAAATGCGCGGAAACTGGCAGCTTGTGATGCATAACTACGAAGAAGCCTCAGCACAACCCTGTGCCATGACTTTACGGCCTTTTGAGGCCGTCTGGTGGTTACAGAAGTAAGTATCCGCTAAGCCCCGGTAATACTGGTCATTCCGGGGTTTTGCCTTTCAGTATGTTGTTTTTGTTGATTTTATAATCAAAAAATTCATTAAAAAATTTACATAACGCTGTAGCGCCCGTCATCCGTACGCTCTGCTTTTTACTTTGAGCTACATCAAAAAAAGTTCAAACATCCTTGATGCAAAGCACTATATATAGACTTTAAAATGCGTCCCGACCCAATATGTTGTATTAATCGACTATAATTGCTACTACAACTCCCCACGAAAAAGGTGCGGCGTTGTGGATAAGCGGATGGCGATTGCGGAAAGCGCCGGAAAACGAAACGAAAAAACCGGAAAACACCTTTCCCAATTTCTGTGGATAACCTGTTCTTAAAAATATGGAGCGATCATGACACCGCATGTGATGAAACGAGACGGCTGCAAAGTGCCGTTTAAATCAGAGCGCATCAAAGAAGCGATTCTGCGTGCAGCTAAAGCAGCGGAAGTCGATGATGCAGATTATTGCGCCACTGTTGCCGCGGTTGTCAGCGAGCAGATGCAGGGCCGCAGCCAGGTGGATATCAACGAGATCCAGACCGCCGTTGAAAACCAGCTGATGTCGGGTCCATACAAACAACTGGCTCGTGCTTACATCGAGTACCGTCACGATCGCGACATTGAACGTGAAAAACGCGGTCGCCTGAATCAGGAGATCCGTGGTCTGGTCGAGCAGACCAACGCCTCGTTGCTCAACGAAAACGCCAACAAAGACAGCAAGGTGATTCCAACCCAGCGCGACCTGCTGGCCGGGATTGTGGCTAAACACTATGCACGTCAGCACCTGCTGCCGCGTGACGTGGTGCAGGCGCATGAGCGTGGCGATATTCACTATCACGATCTCGATTACTCGCCGTTCTTCCCGATGTTCAACTGCATGTTGATCGACCTGAAAGGTATGCTGACCCAGGGCTTTAAGATGGGGAACGCCGAGATTGAACCACCGAAGTCGATCTCTACGGCAACCGCGGTAACTGCGCAGATTATTGCTCAGGTCGCCAGTCATATTTATGGCGGCACCACCATTAACCGTATCGATGAAGTGCTGGCACCGTTTGTCACCGCCAGCTACAACAAACATCGCAAGACCGCAGAAGAGTGGAACATCCCGGACGCCGAAGGCTACGCTAACTCTCGTACCATCAAAGAGTGCTACGATGCCTTCCAGTCGCTGGAGTACGAAGTAAACACCCTGCACACCGCCAACGGTCAAACACCGTTTGTGACCTTTGGTTTTGGTCTGGGCACCAGCTGGGAGTCTCGCCTGATTCAGGAGTCTATCCTGCGTAACCGTATCGCGGGCCTCGGTAAAAACCGCAAAACTGCGGTGTTCCCGAAACTGGTGTTTGCGATTCGCGATGGCCTGAACCATAAAAAAGGCGATCCGAACTACGACATCAAACAGCTGGCGCTGGAGTGTGCAAGCAAGCGCATGTATCCGGATATCCTGAACTACGATCAGGTAGTGAAAGTCACCGGTTCGTTTAAAACCCCGATGGGCTGCCGTAGCTTCCTCGGCGTGTGGGAAAATGAAAACGGCGAACAGATCCACGATGGTCGTAACAACCTCGGCGTGATCAGCCTGAACCTGCCGCGCATTGCGCTGGAAGCGAAAGGCGATGAAGCCACCTTCTGGAAGCTGCTGGATGAACGTCTGGTGCTGGCACGTAAGGCGCTGATGACCCGTATCGCTCGTCTCGAAGGCGTTAAAGCGCGCGTGGCCCCGATCCTCTATATGGAAGGTGCTTGTGGCGTTCGTCTGAATGCTGACGACGACGTTTCTGAAATCTTCAAAAACGGTCGTGCGTCTATTTCGCTGGGTTACATCGGCATCCACGAAACCATTAACGCGCTGTTTGGCGGCGAGCATGTGTATGACAACGAGCAGCTGCGCGCGAAAGGTATCGCCATTGTTGAACGTCTGCGTCAGGCGGTGGATCAGTGGAAAGAAGAAACGGGTTACGGTTTCAGTCTCTACAGCACGCCAAGTGAAAACCTGTGCGACCGCTTCTGCCGCCTCGATACCGCGGAGTTTGGCGTGGTGCCGGGCGTGACTGATAAAGGTTACTACACCAACAGTTTCCACCTCGATGTGGAGAAGAAGGTAAACCCGTACGACAAGATCGACTTTGAAGCGCCTTACCCGCCGCTGGCGAACGGTGGCTTCATTTGCTACGGCGAATATCCAAACATTCAGCACAACCTGAAGGCGCTGGAAGATGTCTGGGATTACAGCTATCAGCATGTACCGTATTACGGCACCAATACGCCGATTGATGAGTGTTACGAGTGTGGTTTTACCGGTGAGTTTGAGTGCACCAGTAAAGGCTTCACCTGCCCGAAATGCGGTAACCATGACGCCTCCCGTGTGTCGGTGACTCGCCGCGTGTGCGGATATTTAGGTAGCCCGGATGCGCGTCCGTTTAACGCTGGTAAGCAGGAAGAAGTTAAGCGCCGCGTTAAACATTTGGGAAATGGGCAGATCGGTTAATCTTCACTCTGCGCTAAGCAAATGCCGGATGCGGCGTAAACGCCTTATCCGGCCTACATTTGGCAACGGCTGTAGGCCTGAGGCGTTGATTGCCTGATACCGCCTACACGCGGACTGATAAGCCAGGCGAAATAATGAATTATCATCAGTACTATCCTGTCGACATCGTCAACGGCCCCGGCACTCGCTGCACCCTGTTTGTCTCCGGGTGTGTTCATGAATGCCCCGGTTGCTATAACAAAAGCACCTGGCGGGTAAATTCCGGTCAGCCATTTACCAAAGCAATGGAAGACCAGATCATTAACGATCTGAATGACACCCGCATCAAACGCCAGGGTATTTCCCTCTCCGGCGGCGATCCGCTGCATCCGCAAAACGTGCCGGATATTCTGAAACTGGTACAACGCATCCGCGCCGAATGTCCTGGTAAAGACATCTGGGTGTGGACAGGCTATAAACTCGACGAACTCAACGCTACGCAAATGCAGGTTGTTGATTTGATTAACGTGCTGGTCGACGGCAAATTTATGCAGGATCTAAAAGACCCTTCCCTGATCTGGCGCGGCAGCAGCAATCAGGTGGTGCATCATTTGCGATGATAAGTTCCCTGTTACCTGAGTGCAGGCAACAGGGAAATAAGGAATTAACGATACTTCTGGTGATAGGCGTTGCGGGTCGTTTTCAGTTGCTCTGCGGCAGCCTGCGCTTCTTTTACTTTACCTTCATTAGCCAGCTTCAGCGCGTCATCAATCTGACCGACCAGAATGTCGAAACCGTGGCGGAAGTCTTTCATCTCCGGGCTGTCTGGCGATTTGCCTTCGAGCTTGGGCGGCGTTGCTTTTTGCGCATCCAGCGCCGCTGCGCGCATTTTGGTTAACGCGTCTTTGACTTGCGCCGCGTTATCGGCTTTTTCGACCACTTTTAAATTGCCGTTGAGGGTTTCCATATTGTCTTCAAGATCAGCGGCAAACGACGCCGAACTGAATACCAACGAGGAGACTGCAAGAATAGCTAACAGGCTTTTACGCATTGCTCACTTCCTTTTTCTTATTAAGATTTGGCGCGGCAGGTCGCGCCTTTTTTTACTGCCCGGCGATTTTCATCTCCGGCAACAGCACAGAACCACACTGTATATTGCTGCGTGTTTCAATATCGTTACCGACGGTGACAATATTGCGCCACATATCTTTTAAATTACCTGCGATGGTGATTTCGCTAACCGGATACTGAATTTCGCCATTCTCTACCCAGAAGCCCGCAGCACCACGGGAATAATCACCGGTAATGGCACTCACTCCCTGGCCCATCAGTTCCGTCACCACCAGCCCGGTGCCCATCTCTTTGAGCATTTGTTCGAAGCTTAGCCCTTGCCCGGCAATTCGCCAATTATGAATACCGCCCGCATGTCCGGTGCTTTTCAGCCCCAGTTTACGTGCGGAATAGCTGGTCAGCAGCCACTGGGTCAGAATGCCATCTTTAATAATATCGCGACGCTCGGTGCGCACACCTTCGCTGTCGAATGGTGTAGATGCCAGTCCTTTCAGCAGATGCGGATGCTCTTCAATGGTCAGCCAATCCGGCAGAATTTGTTTACCCAGCGAATCCAGCAGGAAGGTGGATTTACGGTAAACCGATCCACCCGCTATCGCCCCCACCAGATGCCCAAAAAGTCCGGTTGCCACTTCATTGGCAAAAATTACCGGCGCTTTCATGGTGGAAAGTTTACGCGGTGACAGGCGCGATAAAGTACGACGAGCACAATCGGCCCCGACCCACTCTGGCGTCTGCAGATCGCTCATCGCGCGACCAATGGTGTAGGCGTAATCACGCTCCATATCGCCATTTTCTTCGGCAATTACGCAGCTTGAGAGTGAATGACGCGTTGAGCAATAACCCTGCAACATGCCGTGGCTGTTGCCAAAAACTTTTACGCCGTAGTGGCTGTTAAAACTGCCACCTTCGGTATTGGTAATACGCTTGTCCGCCTGTAATGCTGCCTGTTCTGCGCGAGCCGCCAGTTCAATAGCTTCATCCGGGGAAACTTCCGCAGGGTGAAACAAGTCGAGATCCGGCGCGTCAAAGGCCAGCAGCTCTTTGTCTGCCACGCCGGCACAGGGATCTGGCGAGGTATAACGGGCAATATCCAGCGCTGCCTGTACGGTGCGGGCAATGGCCTGCGGACTTAAATCGGTAGACGATGCGCTGCCTTTGCGGTTCTGGTGATAAACAGTGATCCCCAGCGCGCCATCGCTATTGAATTCGACATTCTCCACTTCGCCATATCGCGTGCTAACGCTAATGCCGGTGGTCTTGCTGACGGCAACTTCCGCACCGTCCGATTTGCCTGAGGCCAACTCCAGCGCAGTGGAAACTGCTTCTTCCAGAATCTTGCGCTGCGCTTCAACTTGAGAGATTACTTTCATTGCAAGTGCCATAATGTAGAGAGTTTCTCTGAAGTCTAACAGAGAACCGTTTTTCAGTGCGCATCTTAACTGGTAACATTAGCCTCTTTTTTTAAGGAGCCTGAGATGACTAAGCAGCCCGAAGACTGGCTCGACGACGTTCCCGGTGATGACATCGAAGACGAAGACGATGAAATTATCTGGGTCAGTAAAAGTGAAATTAAACGTGATGCCGAGGAGCTAAAACGCCTTGGCGCAGAAATTGTTGATCTGGGGAAAAACGCACTGGATAAGATCCCGTTAGACGCGGATCTGCGTGCGGCTATTGAGCTCGCCCAGCGTATTAAGATGGAAGGTCGCCGCCGCCAGTTGCAGCTCATCGGTAAGATGCTGCGCCAGCGCGACGTAGAACCGATCCGTCAGGCGCTGGATAAGCTGAAAAACCGCCACAACCAGCAAGTGGTGTTGTTCCATAAACTGGAAAACCTGCGCGATCGTCTGATCGAGCAAGGTGATGACGCCATCGCTGAAGTATTGAATCTGTGGCCCGATGCCGATCGTCAGCAACTGCGTACTCTGATCCGCAACGCGAAGAAAGAGAAAGAAGGGAATAAGCCGCCGAAATCCGCGCGCCAGATTTTCCAGTATCTGCGTGAGTTAGCGGAAAACGAAGGGTAATTTTCGTTGTTGATGTGAGTATGGTTTGCCGGATGCGGTGCACCTATAGGCCTGATAAGACGCATCAAGCGTCGCATCAGGCACTATGCTCAAATGCCGGATGCGGCGTGAACGCCTTATCCGGCAATACTATATCAGGCTGAGGCAGAATTACTGCGCGGCTTCCGCTTTCTTCGCTAGCCCATCCAGCAGTTTCTGATGAATTCCACCAAAACCGCCGTTGCTCATCACCAGAATATGGTCGCCAGGCTGAGCGGTTTTCACCACCATATCTGCCAGCGTATCCACATCGCCACTCCAGTGTGCAGGCTGAACGCAGGCTTCTGCCACTTCTGCCACCTGCCAAGGAATATGCGCCGGTTGCAGCAAGAAGACTTCATCGGCACGACCTAATGAAGGTGCCAAATCGTCTTTGCAGATCCCCATTTTCATGGTGTTTGAGCGCGGTTCCAGCACGGCAATAATGCGCGCCGTACCGCCAACTTTGCCGCGCAGCGCCGCCAGCGTTGCCAGAATCGCCGTCGGGTGATGGGCAAAATCGTCATACACCGTCACGCCATTTGCTTCACCGCGCAACTCCAGACGACGACGAGCGTTAATAAACGAACCCAGCGCGTTAGCAGCATCTGCTGGCGCTACGCCAACATGACGGGCCGCCGCAATCGCCATCAGGCCGTTGTGCATATTATGTTCGCCCACCAGCGACCATTTCACTTCGCCCACTTTTTCGCCATCCAGCAAGACTTCCCATTCGGAAGCGTCAGTGGTTAGCTTTTTCGCCTGCCAGTGCCCCTGCTCGCCCACCAGCTCCTGCTCGCTCCAGCAGCCCATCGCCATGGTCTGTTTCAGGTTGATGTCGTTTTCCGGCCAGATAATACGCCCCTGCCCCGGAACGATACGCACCAGATGGTGGAACTGTTTCTGGATCGCTTTCAGGTCGTCAAAGATATCGGCATGATCGAACTCAAGGTTGTTGAGGATCAGCGTGCGCGGGCAGTAATGGACAAATTTAGAGCGTTTGTCGAAGAAGGCGCAGTCGTACTCATCCGCTTCGATAACAAAGAAGTCGCTTTCGCCTAAACGTGCCGAAACGTCAAAGTTCCCCGGAACACCGCCGATCACAAAACCCGGTTTATAGCCACACTGTTCCAGAATCCAGGTCGCCATTCCCGCGGTGGTGGTTTTGCCGTGTGTACCGGCAACGGCCAACACCCAGCGGTCACGCAGCACAAAATCGTGCAGCCACTGCGGGCCAGACATATAAGGGATGTTTTTTTCCAGTACCGCTTCCACACACGGATTTCCACGGGTCATGGCGTTGCCAATAATCACCAGATCCGGCTGCGGGTCGAGCTGGCTGGCATCGTAACCCTGAATCAGTTCAATGCCTTGCTTCTCAAGTAAGGTGCTCATCGGCGGATACACATTGGCGTCCGAACCCGTTACTTCATGGCCTAACTGGCGCGCCAGCATCGCCAGACCGCCCATAAACGTGCCACAAATTCCTAAAATATGAATGCGCATACGTCACTATCCTTTTTTAATCTGGCGCTCATTTTACGCATATGTCGGGCAAGTGAGAAACGCATTTCAGGATAATCCGTAATTTGCTGGCGCGATTCACCTGAGCGCAACATTGAGATTATTTGTTAAGATTGTTGCGGTCGCTTTACTCCATAAACATTGCAGGGAAAGTTTTATGAAAACGTTAGGTGAATTTATTGTCGAAAAGCAGCACGAGTTTTCTCATGCTACCGGTGAGCTCACTGCTTTGCTGTCGGCAATAAAACTGGGCGCCAAGATTATCCATCGCGATATCAACAAAGCAGGACTGGTTGATATCCTGGGTGCCAGCGGTGCTGAGAACGTGCAGGGCGAGGTTCAGCAGAAACTCGACTTGTTCGCTAATGAAAAACTGAAAGCCGCACTGAAAGCACGCGATATCGTTGCGGGCATTGCCTCTGAAGAAGAAGATGAGATTGTCGTCTTTGAAGGCTGTGAACACGCAAAATACGTGGTGCTGATGGACCCACTGGATGGCTCGTCCAACATCGATGTTAACGTCTCTGTCGGTACCATTTTCTCCATCTACCGCCGCGTTACGCCTGTTGGCACGCCGGTAACGGAAGAAGATTTCCTCCAGCCTGGTAACAAACAGGTTGCGGCAGGTTACGTGGTATACGGCTCCTCTACCATGCTGGTTTACACCACCGGATGCGGTGTTCATGCCTTTACTTACGATCCTTCGCTTGGCGTTTTCTGCCTGTGCCAGGAACGGATGCGCTTCCCGGAGAAAGGCAAAACCTACTCCATCAACGAAGGAAACTACATTAAGTTTCCGAACGGGGTGAAGAAGTACATTAAATTCTGCCAGGAAGAAGATAAGTCTACCAACCGCCCGTATACCTCACGTTATATCGGTTCACTGGTCGCGGATTTCCACCGTAACCTGCTGAAAGGTGGGATTTATCTCTACCCAAGCACCGCCAGCCACCCGGACGGCAAACTGCGTTTGCTGTATGAGTGCAACCCGATGGCGTTCCTCGCGGAACAAGCGGGCGGTAAAGCGAGCGATGGCAAAGAGCGTATTCTGGATATCATCCCGGAAACCCTGCACCAGCGTCGTTCGTTCTTTGTCGGCAATGACCATATGGTTGAAGATGTCGAACGCTTTATCCGTGAGTTCCCGGACGCGTAAATGAGTTAACGCCGGAGCAGTCCGGCGTTTTCAATTATCAATTAACAAAGGTTAATTTGACTCGTTTAGATACGCAAAAATAGGGGATCCAGATTGCAAGATGGATGATACTTTTCAGAAGCTCCCATGCATCTGTCAATTCAAATGAGGCATTAAGAAAGTGCATTGTCCCCCAAATATCAGCCACAATGAATGCAAACAGTGACAGAAGAAGGGCAATATAATACTGTGGAAGCTGGCGTTTTTTGTTAAAAAACAAATAAGTAGTATAAATCAACAGCAGAAACAAAACGGCAAATCCGGCGGTTTCCAGATAAAGTGCCGTCCTGAGCGGTTCTTCGTAAATTACGTGAGTAAGCCCCCAAGTATGGATAATTGAATACGCGTTCGCAAGAATACCAAGCACTAAACCAATTGCCGGCAGAAATAGCCAGCCGCCAATCCCTGTAAGCTTTTTATCCGCACAACTTTTACAATAATCGTCAGGTGGTAAAACAGCCACACCACAGTTTTTACATGTTGTTTGTAATTCTTCGCCGTCCTTCACCCACATAAAAATATCCTTATATATCAGTAAAATTTATTCTTTTAGTCTAATTTCCGGACTCACTCTCATTACTGGCGAACTCTGGCGATTCTCCCACAGCACCGTTAATCCACGCTGTAAGGCAATAAAAATGAACAGCAAAATGCCGATGGCGATTTTCGTCCACCAGGAACTCAGCGTACCGTCAAAGTTGATATATGTCTGAATCAGTCCCTGAATCGCCACGCCAAAAAGCGTCCCAAGTACTGTTCCAACGCCACCGCTCAAAAGTGTACCGCCAATCACCACTGAGGCGATAGCGTCCAGTTCCACACCTACGCCCGCCAGCGCATATCCGGCTTGGGTATAAATCGAGAAAACAATCCCCGCCAGTGTTGCCAGCCCGGTGGAGAGCATATAAATGCGAATAGTGGTGCTGCGAGTGGAAATGCCCATCAGGTTCGCCGACGTCGCGTTGCCACCAATGGCGTATACCTGATTACCAAAACGGGTACGATGCGCGAGGAATATGCCGATAACCACCACCGCAAGCATCAGCAGCCCCATCGCACTTAAGCGACCGCCGCCAGGGATTTTCCATGCAAGGCTTGAGAGCGTGTCATAAACAGGATGATTTATCGGGATCGACTCTTCCGAAACGAGATAGCTGACGCCACGCAAAAAGAACATTCCTGCCAGAGTAATGATAAACGCCGGGATCTTCAGGGCGTCGATCAAAAGCCCCATAAATGCGCCAAAGGCACAGCCCATCACCAGCACCAGTGGAAACGCCAGCAGCGGCGAGAGGCCGAAATCGCCAATCACTTTTGCCAGAAACACGCCGGTAAAGGCGATCACCGAACCGACGGAGAGATCGATCCCACCGGAGAGGATCACAAAGGTCATGCCAACGGCGATGATCCCCAGAAAAGCGTTATCGGTCAGGATATTGCAGATCACTCTTGTGGAAGCAAAACCGGGAAACTGCGTCAGACAGTAGAGATAACCCAGCACAAAGACGCCGATGGTGATCATAAGCGGCAGGTTACGTTTTATCACGGCTACGCACTCCTTTAATCAGACTGATAAAGCGTTGCGACTGAACAATCAGCACGCAAAGCACCACTACCGCTTTCACCACCTGGTTCATCTCTGGCGGAAAGCCAGAAAGTAAAATTCCGGTGTTCATCCCCTGAATAATCAGCGCCCCTACCACTGAGAGCAGCAGGTTAAAACGCCCGCCCATCAGCGATCCGCCGCCAATCACCACCGCAAGAATGGCGTCCAGCTCCAGCCATAATCCGGCGTTGTTGGCATCGGCACCGCGAATATCCGCCGCCACGATAATGCCCGCAATCGCCGCACACAGCCCGCTCAACACATAAGTGAGCATGACGATGATTCGTGTGTTGACTCCGGCATTTTTTGCCGCCCGAATGTTGATACCAACGGCTTCGATAAACATCCCCAGTGCCGTTTTGCGGGTCAACAGCCAGAAGAGGAGAAGCGTCAGTACCGCAATAATGACTGGTGTTGGCAGGAACACCAGCGATCCGCTGCCAAACCATGAGAGATCCGGCGAGTTAAACGTGACGATCTGTCCGGAGGTGATCAGTTGCGCCACGCCGCGCCCGGCGACCATCAGGATCAGGGTGGCGACAAACGGCTGAATTTTGAGGATCGCTACCAGTATGCCGTTCCACAACCCCGCCAGGATGCCGGTGCCCAGGGCGCTTAACAAAACAATCGGCAGGCTGAATCCCGCGACCGTCATCGCAGCCGTTGTGGCTCCGGCGATAGCCATCACCGCCCCTACGGAGAGATCGATACCACCGGTGGCGATAACCAGCGTCATGCCAATCGCCAGTAGCGCAACCGGGGCGGCGCGATTAAGAATGTCGATGGGGCTACCGAACAAACGCCCATCCTGAAGCACGACCTGCCAGAAATGCGGGGCCACCAGGCTATCGACCAGCAGCACCAGCAATAGCGCCGCCAGCTGCGGCATTCCCGTTGGCCAGCGAAAGCGCCTTTTCGACGGCGTAGTGTCCGGGAGAGATTGAGGCATCACACAGTTCTCCTTACGCCGCAATGGCGTTCATGATCGCCGGAACGGAAAGCTCTGCCAGCGGGATCTCCGCAACCTGTTTGCGATCGCGCATGATAATCACCCGGTCGGCATAGCCCACCAGCTCTTCCAGTTCGGAGGAGATCACCAGCAGCGCCAGACCATCGGCGCATAGCGTTTCGATCAGGCGGATGATCTCAGCGTGGGCGCCAACGTCAATGCCACGCGTTGGCTCGTCGAGGATCAGAAATTGCGGCCGGGTCAGTAGCCAGCGTGAGAGCAGCACTTTTTGCTGATTGCCACCGGAGAGAAACTCAATCGGCTGTTCGCTGGAAGGTGTGCGAATGCCAAGCTGGCGGATAAAGCGTTCGGCAATCTCTTGCTGTTCTTTGCGCGAAATTGGCCGTAACCAGCCGCGCTGGGCCTGGAGAGCGAGGATGATATTTTCCCGCACCGAGGCGGCGGCGATGATGCCATCGGTTTTCCTGTCTTCCGGGCAGAAGCCGATACCCAGTACCGACGCCTGATGTGGCGATCGCAGGATTTGCGGTTTGCCTTTGATCAACGCCGTGCCGCTATCAGCAGGTTTGATCCCGAAGATCACTTCGGCGGTTTCGGTACGTCCTGATCCCAGCAAGCCTGCCAGGCCAACGATCTCGCCGGGGCGTACTTCGAGATCAAACGGTGCGATCGTTCCTTTTTTGCCGTAATTTTTGAACGCGGCAACGGGTTTGTCGCTCAGCAATGTTCGTCCGGCACGCTGTAGCGCGTGGGTGTCCAGCTCGCGCCCCAGCATCATTTTTACCAGTTCGATCTGCGGTAGCTCGCGGGTTTCCCGACAGCCTACGAAACTGCCGTTGCGTAAGACGGTGATCCGATCGCTGACCTGATAGACCTGATCGAGAAAGTGAGTAACGAAGATCAGGCTGACGCCGCGATCGCGCAACTGACGCATCAGGCCAAACAGTAACTCTACTTCCTGAGTGTCGAGGCTGGCGGTGGGTTCATCGAGGATCAGCACTTTGGCGGAGAGATCGATGGCCCGGCAAATGGCGACGATTTGCTGCATCGCGACTGAAAAGCGGTTGAGCGGTTCCCGCACGTCGAGGGAGAAACCGTAAGATGCCATCAGTTCGGTGGCGCGCTTTTCCATCTCTTTACGGCGTAGAAGGCCGAAACGTTTGGGTTCGCGACCTATGAATAGATTATCAGCGACCGACATATTGGGTAGCAGGTTGACTTCCTGATAGACGGTGCCGATGCCGAGTTGTTGTGCGTGGGCGGTATTTTTCGGTGAGATAGTCTGGCCTTCCAGCCAGATGGTGCCACGATCGGCGTGGTAGACACCGGTTAATGCTTTGATTAGCGTTGATTTTCCCGCCCCGTTTTCACCGAGCAGCGCCATGATTTCACCACGGCGCAGGCTGAAATCAACGTTGTCTAACGCTTTGACGCCGGGGAAAAATTTACTTAATCCTTCGGTGCGGAGGATTTCCTGGTGTTGGTTAGTATTCATAGTTTCCCCCGTTGTAAAGCGTGCGCCAGATAAGACACAACAGCGTCGCATCAGGCATCTCGCACAACCGCCGGATGCGGCGTGAATGCCTTATCCGGCGGCCCACAAGTCGGCATCAGGCATTGATGCCCCTCAATACCCCATGTTTTTCTTCTTCTCTAACTCTTCTTTTGCAGTATCAGGCAGGTAAAGGGTGGACTTGGTCAGGGTCAGCTTTTCAGGCATGGTGCCGTCTTTTTTATATTTCTCCAGCGCATCAAAAGCGGGGCCTGCCATGTTCGGCGTCAGTTCAACGCTGGCGTTCGCTTCGCCATCAATCATCGCTTTGTAGATGTCCGGCACGCCGTCGATAGAGCCTGTCAGGATATCTTTGCCCGGTTTCAGGCCCGCTTCTTTAATTGCCTGAATTGCACCAATCACCATGTCATCGTTATGGGCGTAAACCATGCAGATGTTTTTGCCGTTGTTTTCCGCTTTGATAAAGCTCTCCATCACTTCTTTGCCTTTGCTGCGGGTGAAGTCACCTGACTGCGAGCGGATAATTTTGATATTTGGCGCATTCTTAATGGCTTCGGCAAAGCCTTTCTTACGGTCAATGGCGACGCTGGCCCCAACGGTGCCCTGCAGCTCCACCACGTTGCATGGTTTGCCATTCACTTCTTTTACCAGCCAGTCACCGATCAATTTGCCTTCGAGGATGTTGTCGGCAGTGACGGTGGTCATATAGAGAGATTTGTCTTTCACATCGATGGAACGGTCAAGCAAGAAGACCGGGATTTCGGCATCTTTCGCCTCTTTTAATACCGGCTCCCAACCGGTCGCTACCACCGGAGCGATAAAGATCGCATCCACCCCTTGCGCGACGAAGGAACGTACCGCTTTAATCTGGTTTTCCTGCTTTTGCTGACCATCGGCAATTTTCAACGTAATTCCGCGCTTTTCGGCTTCACTTTTCGCCACATTGGTTTCTGCGGCGCGCCAGCCGGATTCCGATCCGACCTGCGAAAATCCTACGGTTAATGGAGCGGCCAACGCCATAGACGACATGGCTGCCGAGACTGCAGAGACTACAAGTAAGCGTTTCCACATAGGGTTGTCCTCGTCGGGGTAATTATTATTGGTGAAAAGATGTTCGCGAAAAAACTATAGACAATTCGTTATGTAACGGATTGCGTTACATCACACTTCAAAAAAGTAAATAAAACGTTAATCACAAGTTTGTAATCGCTTTCATCTCACTATGAAAAATGCGGCTACGGTTATGGATTTTCCTGCTCTGTAAACCTTCTTAAAACTGGCGAAAAAGGAAAATGAAGACGAAAACAAGCGAAGACATTCGGCGCGAGTTGGCTATAATACTCGGCACTTGTTTGCCACATATTTTTAAAGGAAACAGACATGAGCTTACTCAACGTCCCTGCGGGTAAAGATCTGCCGGAAGACATCTACGTTGTTATTGAGATCCCGGCTAACGCAGATCCGATCAAATACGAAATCGACAAAGAGAGCGGCGCACTGTTCGTTGACCGCTTCATGTCCACTGCGATGTTCTATCCGTGCAACTACGGTTACATCAACCACACCCTGTCTCTGGACGGTGACCCGGTTGACGTACTGGTCCCGACTCCGTACCCGCTGCAGCCAGGTTCCGTGATTCGCTGCCGTCCGGTTGGCGTTCTGAAAATGACCGACGAAGCCGGTGAAGATGCGAAACTGATTGCTGTTCCGCACACCAAGCTGAGCAAAGAATACGATCACATCAAAGACGTTAACGATCTGCCTGAACTGCTGAAAGCACAGATCGCTCACTTCTTCGAGCACTACAAAGACCTCGAAAAAGGCAAGTGGGTGAAAGTTGAAGGCTGGGAAAACGCAGAAGCCGCTAAAGCTGAAATCGTTGCCTCCTTCGAGCGCGCAAAGAATAAATAAGTTCTTCTAGTGCCATAACCCTGAACGCCGGGCTTCGGTTAGTAAGGGTTTTTTATGCCCGCGATAAATAAACTCTCTATTCCCCTATCATTATTCTCAGCGCTTGCAAGGCTTGAACGGTAAGAACAAGCAAACACGACCACCATTTTGCTGTTCATAGCCGCTTGCTGGAAATTAGCCGACCTCACTCATTCTCACCGTTCAAAGCATGCCCCCGTTTTACCCCTACGTAATTGTGAACGCCAGCAGAGTTTTTTATGCGTTTACGGATATGGAAAGCGGCTCGGAGAGAAAAGCTAAAGATGGGGAAGTTACAAAAAAAATCGCGAGATACATCGCATAAAACAACGCCACCCGAAGGTGGCGTGCTTTTATTATTACTTATCCCTGTCTAACCAGTCGCCGCTTTCAATTAGCTTTAATCCATCGACGGGTCGTTGATAAACGTACATCCATGCACTCCCGTACGGCGTCTGAATCAACTGGCGCGCGTATTCACCGCCCCTGGTGCGCAAGGCATCAAGTTCGGCCAGCGTGGCGTTGTCAATACGATAAACTTCACCGTGTACTGTTCCGTTCCCCGGAACTGCGCCTGGATAGTGGCCCAGGCTATACAACTGGTAGTTATCGATACTGAAATCGCCCAGTAACTGGGCATTGGTCATCCAGTGACTGTTGCCTTGTTTGTGGCGTAAACTGCCGTAGACAAATATTCGCATTGCTAAAACTCGAACTGATAGAGCAAATCCAGTGCCTGGTCTACACCAGACACGGCTTCCAGATATAGCTTAGGCATCAGGCGATAACGTAACGTGAGTGTTGCTATTGAGTCAAATATACCCACGCCGTATTTCACTTGCAGACCTGGCAATACATAGCCGCTGACCACCACCTGGGAGGAGTCGCCTACTCCCTCTGTGTCGAGCGCTAAATTGCTTACGCCAAACGTCTCGCCGATTTTACCCACAATCTGACCACTTTGTGCAACCCCCAGACCAATCAGCATTGAGGTCATCGCCGCACTGTCACTCTGATCGCTCTCCAACCCTTGTCCACGTAACAGGTAGGAAAGCGCGGCCTGTTGCGACATCGCCGGGTCAGAGAAGATCTCCGCTTTCGGTTCGTCCGCCAGACCAGTGACGCGAACTCCGGCGATTACGTCGTCTTCTGTAGCATCCGGGTTACGAATAGCTTCGATATTAAGATACGGTTGATCCGGCGGACCAGAGAACAGTAGCTCACCCTTACGCACAATCAGATCCTGACCATAGGCATGGAAGCGACCTTCAGGGATGTTGATCTGCCCGTTCAGGCCCAGTCCTTGTTTGTCCTGTACGACGTTGAGATCGCCCGTCAGCCGCGCTTTCAGGCCGAAGGCGTCAATGCGCACATTGTTGCCAACGTGGACAATCAGGTTGCTGTTAATCGGAATCGACGCCGTTTTCGGCTCTTCCGGTTGCAGGTTATCGTTAAGCATCACCACATCGCTGGAAACGCCCACCGCGCTTTCCGGCAGCTCATGCACCACAATGCGCGCCCAAGGGACATCCACGCGACCGTCGAGAGTAAACAGGTTTGGTGTAGCCTCGAATACAACATCTGGGGATACATCCATTCGAACCATCGGCGGCACGGTGATCCGTACCTTACTGCCTTTCGCGGTTACCCTCGCCCGCCAGTTTTCAATCTGGCTCCAGTCGGCGTCACCGCTCAGGTAGATTTCTCCCTGTTGGGTCCGCACAGTACCAGCAAGCGTCGAGCGCATACCGTTAAAGTTGACCGCAAGCTGGCTCGGTTGCATATCAAACGGCATAAAGTTGCCGTCGATATCCACACCCGTAACCTGGAGCTGACCAAACAACTGCGGGCTTTGTACATCACCCCCCAGACGCAAGTTGGCACTCACCATCCCCGCTGCTTTTTCCCCACGGGTAAAGATGGGATTTATCATCGCAAGGTTGAAGTTACGGATATTAACGTTGCCACCAAGATTACGGCGGCCTTGCTGATCGGTCACCTGCACCTGACCATCAAACTGGCCGTTATTGGTCAGGCGGATGGTCCAGCCCAGTTCGGCACGGTTGTTACGCAACTCCGCTGTCAGATTCAGCGTCTGAAACGCCACGGGCAGCGCCGCATCGTTGACGGTTTGCGTTACCTGCACGTTACGCCCCGAAAGTGTGATACTGCCCTGCGGCAGTCCCTCTTTGGTGGTGTCCCAGGCGACATCCGCTTTACCCGTGAAGATACCGCTGGCCTGAGTGGTTTCTGGCATAAACGGTTTCAGCATGGCCAGGTCGAAGCGGTTGAGATTCACCACCGCACGCCCTTCAGCCCCGGCATCAATGGTTTGCGGCACGCACAGTTCCGCATTCGGGTTAAGCCAGCAGTGTGGCCCGATGCTGATTTTTTGCTCCTTGTTGCGATAATCCAGCGCAATATCGCGGGTCAGCGACCACGGGCCGACTGGCGTCTGGAAGCGGGTATTGCTAAGTGTTCCCTTCCAGCGTTCTTCTTTGCGATCAAAACTTCCTGCCAGATTAAGCTGTCCGGAAACCGGTTCGCCCTGAATCCGCAACTGTAGCTCGTGCTGTTTTTCGCTACCTTTGGCATTGAGGGTGACGAGGTTGATATTTACATCCGGCTGCGAGATTTGCTCAACGCGTACGTCAAGTTTACCCGCAATCTGGTCGGTGGATTTGATATCGCCTTCCACACGAACCTGCGCCACGGAAAGTTCCTGCCAGCGCAGGCCGCGCGCGGTGATATCGGCCAGCAGCTGCGGTGCCTCCACCGTGCCGCGTACTTTCACCAGCCCTTTCGCTGTACCGCCAAGCCCCGGCAGCGCGTTATCCAGCCCCGGCGCGTTGATGGTAGCATCAAGATTGAGATCTTTTACCCCCAGTTCACCTTTCACTTCGGCACTGTTTGGCCCCAGTTCCAGATGCAACCCAGGGATGGTCCACTGCATGTAACTGTTGCCTTTCAGCGTGCCGTCAACGTTCACTTTGTTCTGTTTGACGTTACCGGTCAGCTTCAACTCCGGCACGTCCATCTGCCAGGTGCCGCCGTACAGGCTACCGCGGGTTTTAATCAGACCATTGAGTTTCGACGGCCACTCCGGGAACTCTTTGGCGGTGTTAATGCCGTTAAGCGTTAGCTCACCGCGCCAGCTAATTGCCTGCTGCCAGTCGAGCAACGCCTTGAGTTCAGTTTTCCCTTCCAGCGCCGCGACGGTAAGTTTGTCGAGATTGACCTGCTGTTCATTACCTTTGGCATCAAGGGTAATGGTGGCTGGCGGGATCTCCTGTCCCTTCACTGCCGTGCGCATAGAGAGCGTGTAATCGGTCATTTTACCGGTGAGTTTCAGTTTCAGATCATCCGCCTGATACTGCTTCTCACCAGTGAACGGCCAGTAAAGCTGTTTGCTGTTCACTTCCACGTTGAGTGGCAATCCGGCTTCTGCCAGTCGCGTCTGGGCGCGTAAATCCATATCCACCGGACCGGAAAGGTTAACGCCTATCTCCAGCTGTTCGCGCAGCGCGCCGCCCACTTTCAGCTTCACCTTTTCACCTTTCAACGGCTCCACGTTCAGTGTGCTGTTGAGGGTGATATCCACCGGCCAGTTGTCTGATAGCTGCGCCGTGCCGCTGGCGTTGACGATCCCTTGACTGGAGTCGATATCCAGGGCGTCCAGTTTGGTATTACCGTCGATGCTGCTCACTTTCAGCAGCATGGTGCTCACGGTGATGTCCGTGTCGCCTGTCACGCGCAACTGCTCGCCCTTAAACTCTTCAATATTCAGGTTGAGCGGCAAATGCACGTCAGTCATTTCCGGCAATACCGGGCGAGAAAAGAGATCTTTCAGCGTTTCGCCGAGCGGTTTTTCATCCGGCTGCGGATTTTCAATCTTCGGTTCGACGACCTCTTCCTGCGCTACTTCCGCCACTTTCGGCAGAGCAATCAATAAACCTTTCAGTGATGTCGGTTTCAGGGTCAGGGTTTTCTCCTGCCAGTTCAGGGCGGAGGTGAAATCCATCACCGATACCGTGGTGTCATCAATCTTGATGTTGACGTTATCCAGCGCCACCCGCGTCAGGGTGATGGGATACGGCGTGGAGAGATCCAGCGGCCCGCTATCTTCCTCTTCTTCAACCTGTTCAGAAGGGGGCATTTTTTTACTGTCGATGTTGACCTGAATGTCTTTCAGCGCCAGGTCATTAATACAAACGCTACTGTTCCACAGGCACTCAAGCCCGACCGCCAGATGGAGATTGCCCGCTTTTACCGCCACGCCTGGCTGCTCATAACGAACGTCAGACAAGGTGAGATCGCGCCAGCCGCCGGTGACCTTGCCAATATCCAGTCCTGGCACCCAGCGATCCGCCGCTTTAAATACCAGATGCAGGCCGCTGGTGGTGCCCACCAGAAACGCCACCGATCCCAGCAACAGTAAGATAACGATAACCACGCCGAGGCTGATTTTTTTCCATAAACTCATAATTCTGGCCCCAGACCGATGTAAAACTGTAACCCGTGTTCGTCTTTATCCGCGACCGGTACGGCAAAATCGAGTTTGATTGGCCCGACCGGCGATTCCCAGCGCACGCCAACCCCGGTACCGGTTTTAAAGTCGCTGCGGCGAATATCGCTTACCGCTTCGCCACTATCGACAAACACCGCGCCCCACCATTTTCCGGTCACGTTGTACTGGTACTCCAGCGATCCGGTTATCAACTTCGATGCCCCTTTCAGGTCACCGTTGGCGTATTTCGGGGCGATAGATTTGTATTTGTAGCCACGAATACTGCGGTCGCCCCCGGCGAAGAAACGCAGATCCGGCGGTACTTTGTCGAAATCACCCGTTTCAATCCAGCCCAGCGTGCCGCGTGTCACAAAACGATGGCGATCGTACAGTGTGCGGATCCAGACGTTCTGCGCCTGGAAAACGGAGAAATCGACATCCGAGCCCCAGGCCGTGTTGGAGTAGTCGATAGAGTAACGTTGCGAGTCGCCCCAGGTTGGCATCAGGCCACCACGAGAACGCGTGCGGCTAATCATCACCCCCGGATAAAACAGCATCGTGGTGTTGGTAATTTCACCCTGGGTAAAGTGGTCGAGACTCCAGCGCAGGTTAATGGCACGCTGCCAGCCGCTGGAAAGATCCCAGTAGCGAGAAGCCACCAGCGTCGTGGAGTCAGACTCGGTATCGTTCAGGTCAGTGCGCTTAAAACCGCCCTGCACCAAATAATATTGTTCCAGCGGGTTCTTCAGCAGCGGCATTTTATAGCTGAAGTCGAGGATCTGTTCCGGTGCAGAAATACTGGTGCTGGTGGTCAGACTGTGACCGTAAGAGTTCATCCATGGTTTTTTCCACGTCGCTTTCACGCGCGGTCCCACGTCTGTAGAGTAACCGACCCCGGTTTCGATGGTGTTTTCTGTGCGCGGCGAAACCACGCCCGTCAACGGTAATACTTTCGTTTCGCGCGCTTTATCAAATTGTGGTGCCACCACCACCGAGTTAAACCAGCCGGTAGCAGAAAGTCGGCGGTTCAGTTCCGCGAGATCTTTCGACTCGTACTCATCGCCCTCTTTAAACGGCACCAGATTTTGCAAGTATTCATCGCGGATTTGTGATCCTTCAAAGGTCACATGCCCAAAGCGATAACGTTCGCCACTGTTATAATCAATATCCCAGAAGGCTTTATGCAGGCCAAGCGCAATGCCCAGCTGCGCTTTGGTAAATTCGCTATCGAAATAACCTTTACGCAACGCAATGCTGGTTAAGGACTTTTTGAAATTTTCATAATCGCCCTGGTTCAGTACCGTACCAATAGCCGGGCGAGTATCGAGCAATTTCAAATAGTCTTTATCGGTCCGCGCGCCGCCGCGCAATACCACATCGGTGCCGCCAATTAACACCGGCACGCCTGGCGTGACTTTGGCGATCAATACCTGCCGCCCTTTCTTTGGCGGTGGACGGAGATCAAATTCAATGGTCGGCTGGTAATAACCCAGCGCTTTCAGACCTTCGCGGATGGCATCATCGACGCGTGCGCGAAAGCGACGGTCTGGCGTCACTTCATCACTTTCAATTGTTGAAAGCTGTGCACGAACGTTCTTTTCCAGTTGTCCCGATAACCCTTCGACCTGTAGACGGACGTTCGCGGCGAAGGCAGATCCGCTTAAGCAGAGTAAGCTTACACAGCATAACTGTCGGATATAGCGCACATTTTCTCCTGAATATCCTTTATTCCTGCCCCTGGAACGCCGTTAAACGGCTTAACAAAAATCCAGTAATATGGATTAAAAAGCAGACTAAACCCCAAATATTTCTTATGTTTTACTTTAGACCTATTCACGGTGGTTATTGTGTGCAAATACGTCTCTTGTTACAACCTTAACCCCAATGACCGATTTTCGGGAGAGCGACACCATGAGTTTATTTGATAAAAAGCATCTGGTTTCCCCCGCCGATGCCCTGCCTGGACGTAACACCCCGATGCCCGTAGCCACGCTGCATGCGGTCAATGGTCACTCAATGACCAATGTACCTGACGGAATGGAGATTGCCATTTTTGCGATGGGTTGTTTCTGGGGTGTGGAGCGTCTGTTCTGGCAGTTACCCGGCGTTTACAGCACCGCCGCAGGTTACACCGGCGGATATACGCCAAACCCCACTTATCGGGAAGTGTGCTCCGGTGATACTGGTCATGCCGAAGCGGTGCGCATTGTTTACGATCCTTCCGTCATCAGCTATGAGCAGTTGCTACAAGTATTTTGGGAGAATCACGATCCCGCCCAGGGAATGCGTCAGGGCAATGACCACGGCACGCAGTATCGTTCAGCGATTTATCCGCTGACCCCAGAACAGGATGCCGCCGCTCGTGCCAGTCTGGAGCGTTTTCAGGCGGCGATGCTTGCCGCCGATGACGATCGTCACATCACCACGGAAATCGCTAACGCCTCACCATTTTATTATGCCGAAGATGACCACCAGCAATATCTGCATAAAAACCCATATGGTTACTGTGGAATTGGCGGAATTGGCGTCTGTCTGCCGCCGGAAGCATAGCGTTACGGTTACAAACTCAGATTGTTGATAAAGTGAGCTTTGTTTATGCCGGATGCGGCGTAAACGCCTTGCCAGGCCTACAAAACCCTCAAAATTCAATGTATTGCAGAGACTTCGTAGGCCTGAACAGCATAGCGCATCAGGCAGTTTTGCATTTATCAGTCGTCTGAATTTTAACCCTCTGGCGACTTTACAGTACCTTACGCTATACTAGCCACTGAAAATGCCGGTTCACTTTCTTCGAATCGGCTTTCAATGTGTATTTCACACAAATTAATCAACTTCCCCTTCCGAGGATCTGGCCTGAAAGGTCGGATAAGATATGTTAAACAGTATTTTTGTCATACTCTGCTTGATCGCTGTAAGTGCGTTCTTCTCGATGTCCGAGATCTCACTTGCCGCTTCACGCAAAATCAAACTAAAACTGCTGGCTGATGAAGGCAATATAAATGCCCAACGCGTTCTGAATATGCAAGAAAATCCTGGCATGTTCTTTACCGTGGTACAAATCGGTCTTAACGCAGTGGCGATTCTCGGCGGTATTGTCGGTGATGCGGCGTTTTCTCCAGCTTTTCACAGCCTGTTCTCCCGCTATATGTCGGCGGAACTCTCTGAGCAACTGAGCTTTATTCTCTCTTTCTCGTTAGTAACTGGCATGTTTATCCTGTTTGCGGATTTAACTCCGAAACGCATCGGTATGATTGCGCCAGAAGCGGTGGCTTTGCGTATCATCAACCCGATGCGCTTCTGCCTGTACGTTTGCACCCCGTTGGTGTGGTTCTTCAACGGCCTGGCGAACATGATCTTCCGTATCTTTAAACTGCCAATGGTACGTAAAGATGACATCACTTCTGATGACATCTATGCAGTTGTGGAAGCAGGTGCACTGGCGGGCGTGTTACGTAAACAGGAACACGAGCTGATAGAAAACGTCTTTGAGCTGGAATCCCGTACCGTTCCGTCGTCAATGACACCGCGTGAAAACGTGATTTGGTTTGATCTCCACGAAGATGAGCAAAGTCTGAAGAATAAGGTGGCGGAACATCCGCACTCGAAATTTCTCGTCTGTAATGAAGATATTGACCACATCATCGGCTATGTCGATTCTAAAGACCTGCTGAACCGCGTGCTGGCTAACCAAAGCCTGGCACTGAACAGCGGCGTACAAATTCGCAACACACTGATTGTGCCGGATACATTAACCCTTTCAGAGGCATTGGAAAGTTTTAAAACTGCGGGTGAAGACTTCGCGGTGATCATGAACGAGTACGCGCTGGTCGTTGGGATCATCACCCTCAACGACGTAATGACCACACTAATGGGCGATCTGGTCGGTCAGGGACTGGAAGAGCAGATTGTCGCCCGTGATGAGAACTCATGGTTGATTGATGGCGGCACCCCGATTGACGACGTAATGCGTGTGCTGGATATTGATGAGTTCCCGCAGTCAGGCAACTACGAAACCATCGGCGGCTTTATGATGTTTATGCTGCGTAAAATCCCGAAACGCACCGACTCGGTGAAATTCGCCGGCTACAAATTTGAAGTGGTGGATATCGATAACTACCGCATCGACCAGTTGCTGGTAACGCGGATCGACAGCAAGGCCACCGCCCTTTCGCCCAAACTGCCTGACGTTAAAGATAAAGAAGAAAACGTCGCGTAACCCCAAGAAACATCAACGGCTCCTGAATCAGGAGCCGTCTTATTTACTGCATAGCACTTTGGTTAAGCCATCTCTGTTTGCAGACGCATAACCTGACGGTTAACTTCGGACATCACTGACAAATGCAGCTTATCCTTCACTTTTGGGATAAGAATCTTACCCTTATCAAATTCAAAAGCGCCAACGTCCTTGATGTATAACCGTCCACGGAACAGGATCTTTACGTACTTCGCCACCTGCAGTGGGTTGTACCGTTGGAAAATTTTCATTGTTATCTCCTGCTGAGTATTACGCCTTTGCGGTGCCACAATCGGCCCAACTATTATGAGGCGCAAATTTTAATGCTTAGTGACTATAGACTATCCGGGTAATGTTTCCACCGCGTATAACTTTTTTTACCTAAAGGTTACAATTATTCAGAATTATCTTTTTACCGAAGCGCGGTCTTCAGTATAAGCATTCATTTTTCATATGATTTGTGCGCTTGACCGCAAACTGGCATCACACTTGCGGGAAATTCGATAAATAGCACATATGATTAAAATTCAGACCCCAAGTGGTCGGATCACCTGCATATCATAAGAAGGATACACCATGACCCTACGTAAGATTCTGGCACTCACCTGCCTGCTGTTGCCGATGATGGCTTCCGCACATCAGTTTGAAACCGGTCAACGAGTGCCACCGATAGGCATTACCGATCGGGGCGAGTTGGTGCTTGATAAAGATCAGTTTAGCTACAAAACCTGGAACAGCGCGCAGTTAGTGGGAAAAGTGCGAGTACTGCAACATATTGCTGGTCGCACCTCTGCAAAAGAGAAAAACGCGACGCTGATTGAAGCGATTAAATCAGCAAAGTTACCGCACGATCGTTACCAGACCACCACCATTGTGAACACCGACGACGCGATTCCGGGTTCTGGCATGTTTGTGCGCAGCAGTCTGGAGAGTAATAAAAAGCTTTATCCCTGGTCGCAGTTTATTGTCGATAGCAATGGCATCGCGCGCGGTGCCTGGCAGCTAGATGAAGAAAGTTCCGCTGTAGCGGTGCTGGACAAAGACGGTCGAGTGCAATGGGCCAAAGACGGTGCGCTCACTCAGGAAGAGGTGCAGCAAGTGATGAACCTGCTGCAAAAGTTGCTCAAATAATGTTAATAACATAAATTCTGGAAAAATAAATTTCCCCTATCGATATATATGGGATAGGGGAATTAAGTCTCTGAGTTTTTACGCCGAACTCATACTAGTATCAATAACCCTTATTCGCGTTTAACGGTTTTACCTCTTTTTTAAACGCTTCAATGGTAGATTTATATTTCTTGTGAATCTTTTCTTCGGTATAATTACCGTTTGCGGCCAGATTTGCACTTACAATCGCTTCCACTTGCTCGGTTATTTCCACTTGTTGGTAACCTGCATTAACCAGAAAATTATAAATAAGAGAGTAATCTTCACCCTGCAAAAAAATATAAGAGCCAGTTCGAAGTTCCTCATCCCCTCCATAGATTTTAAGAGCAAAGCCCAAAGATTCTATGACCATGGCATAATTTCCATTATTTATTTTCTCGCAAAAATACCATCCTTCACATTCTTTAATGCTACCTCCTGGCCCTTCAAGTTCAAATTTACCCCGTTTTAATTTGCTTACTACATTCTCCAAATAAGCAGAATCGTAAGATAAGTTACCCACCGCCTTCCGAAAATAACCGTTAATCCTTTCAGGTATGTCAGACTGTTTTTTCTGCAAAATATCATAGGCATACAATCTTCTATTTTGTGCTAGTGGAAATTCACGGTTTTTAAAGTCTATAAATGAGTTATACTCATTTATTGTTATAGGGATTTCTTCGTATTCAAATCCAGTGCCTCGCAATGTCATTGTATATTCGGCACCGTTATCTTTAAGGCGGAAGCTGATAAGAAAATTATCCATGGAGTGAACGGTTTCATCTTTTAATGAAAGCACCTGATAACTATTTTTATCGATCTGTGTTGCTCTAAGAAAGAACTCCCTTAAAATTAACAGACTATCATAATTCGAAATCCAATCCCTTTTCTTAAATGCATGCTGAATATTATTAAAGAAATTATTTGAATGTATTTTTGTATGCGATGACTTTACAAATAACTCCACTGCACCAAAAAAATTATTGTGTCTAATCTTGGGTAACATATGACAACCTTATTATATTTGGTTATTCTATGTCGCCATTAAATATCTTGTTAAAGAAGTAAACTATCAAAAAATGCTCATTATTAAGATATAACTCATTAGCGTTAGAATATTTACACTTTAAATACAATCCCTTTATATCTATAACTTTTTAGGTTGGAAACAAATCAGGATGGCAGAATCAGGAAATACACTGTTTCTGCCATATATATTTAATAAATAGAGACTCTGAACCCAGGATTCAGGAACGACTCGCGCGGGGTATAATCCAGCGGTTTACCCTGCCAGTCGTGAACGTGCGCTCCGGCCGCTGCCGCAACTGCGTGACCGGCGGCGGTGTCCCAAATATTGGTTGGCCCGAAACGCGGGTAAAGCTGCGCCTGCCCTTCCGCCACCAGGCAGAATTTCAGCGAAGAGCCGATAGACGTGGTTTGATGTTCGCCAAGCTGTTGCAGATACTCTTTCAGCTCCGCATCCGCATGGGAACGGCTGATCACCACCAGCGGCGGGCGCGCATCGCGGACCTGAATCTGCTTGCGTACACCGCACTCTTCTTTCCAGGCTTTGCCGTCTGCCGCGCTGTACATTACGTTCATTACCGGCGCATACACCACACCTAAAATCGGTTTGCCGTGGTCGATGAGCGCAATATTAACGGTGAATTCACCATTACGTTTAATAAACTCTTTAGTACCATCCAGCGGGTCTACCAGCCAGTAACGCTGCCAGTGTTGACGGACTTCCCAACCGGGAGGATCTTCTTCAGAAAGGACCGGAATATCCGGTGTCAGCGTACGTAAACCGTCCATGATAACGGTGTGTGCGGCAATATCCGCTGCCGTTACCGGAGAATTGTCCGCTTTGCTGACGACGTCCATCGGTTTCGTCCCGTCGTAGACCTGCATAATGGCATCGCCTGCATTCCGTGCAAGCTGGCATACTTGATCTAACATTTCTCCACCTCGTCTCTGTGAGCGGTGTTAACTTATTGTTTTACTTATACCCTATCGTTAAAGAATGCGCCAACTGTGATAGTGTCATCATTTTCAAAGCGTTAAATTGTGGCATTCTTCACTGTTCTAAAAGTAAGAGGTTTATTCTCCCTTTTCTTTCGAATTCCCGATGATAAAAGGATGTCCCTGATGATTAAGTTTAGCGCAACGCTCCTGGCCACGCTGATTGCCGCGAGTGTGAATGCAGCGACGGTCGATCTGCGTATCATGGAAACCACTGATTTGCATAGCAACATGATGGATTTCGATTATTACAAAGACACCGCCACGGAAAAATTCGGACTGGTACGTACGGCAAGCCTGATTAACGATGCCCGCAATGAAGTGAAAAACAGCGTACTGGTCGATAATGGCGATTTGATTCAGGGGAGTCCGCTGGCCGATTACATGTCGGCGAAAGGATTAAAAGCCGGAGATATTCATCCGGTCTATAAGGCATTGAATACGCTGGACTATACCGTCGGCACACTCGGTAACCACGAGTTTAACTACGGTCTGGATTACCTGAAAAATGCACTGGCAGGAGCGAAATTCCCTTATGTAAACGCCAACGTCATTGACGCTAAAACCAAACAGCCCATGTTTACACCGTATTTGATTAAAGACACCGAAGTGGTCGATAAAGACGGAAAAAAACAGACGCTGAAGATTGGCTATATTGGCGTCGTACCGCCGCAGATTATGGGATGGGATAAAGCTAATTTATCTGGCAAAGTCACCGTTAACGATATAACGGAAACTGTGCGCAAGTACGTACCTGAAATGCGCGAGAAAGGTGCCGATCTCGTTGTCGTTTTGGCGCATTCTGGTCTCTCTGCCGATCCGTATAAAGTGATGGCAGAAAACTCAGTTTATTACCTCAGTGAAATTCCGGGCGTTGATGCCATTATGTTTGGCCATGCTCACGCCGTCTTCCCGAGTAAAGATTTTGCGAATATCAAAGGGGCTGATATCGCCAAAGGCACGCTGAACGGCGTTCCGGCGGTAATGCCGGGCATGTGGGGCGATCATCTCGGCGTGGTCGATCTGCAACTCAATAATGACAGCGGAAAATGGCAGGTGACGCAGGCGAAAGCGGAAGCACGGCCAATTTACGATATCGCCAATAAAAAATCCCTCGCGGCGGAAGACAGCAAGCTGGTAGAAACACTTAAAGCCGATCACAACGCCACACGCCAGTTTGTCAGCAAACCAATCGGTAAATCTGCCGACAATATGTATAGCTATTTGGCGCTGGTGCAGGACGATCCGACCGTGCAGGTGGTGAATAATGCACAAAAAGCGTATGTCGAACATTACATTCAGGGCGATCCGGATCTGGCAAAACTGCCGGTGCTTTCAGCTGCCGCACCGTTTAAAGTCGGTGGTCGCAAAAATGATCCGGCAAGCTATGTGGAGGTGGAAAAAGGTCAGCTGACTTTCCGTAATGCTGCCGATCTTTATCTCTATCCCAATACGCTGATTGTGGTGAAAGCCAGCGGTAAAGAGGTGAAAGAGTGGCTGGAGTGCTCCGCCGGACAGTTTAACCAGATTGATCCTAACAGCACGAAACCGCAGTCACTCATCAACTGGGATAGTTTCCGCACCTATAACTTTGACGTCATTGATGGTGTGAATTATCAGATTGATGTTACTCAGCCCGCCCGCTATGACGGCGAGTGCCAGGTGGTTAATGCCAATGCGGAAAGGATTAAGAACCTGACCTTTAACGGCAAGCCGATTGATCCGAACGCGATGTTCCTCGTTGCCACCAATAACTATCGCGCTTACGGCGGCAAATTTGCAGGTACGGGCGATAGCCATATCGCTTTTGCTTCACCGGATGAGAACCGCTCGGTGCTGGCAGCGTGGATTGCAGATGAGTCGAAGCGTGCGGGGGAAATTCACCCGGCGGCAGATAACAACTGGCGTTTAGCACCGATTCCCGGCGATAAGAAACTGGATATCCGTTTCGAAACCTCTCCGTCAGACAAAGCCGCAGCGTTTATTAAAGAGAAAGGGCAGTATCCGATGAATAAAGTCGCGACCGATGATATCGGCTTTGCGATTTATCAGGTGGATTTGAGTAAGTAAAACACTTTTCCCGTCTATAAATATGAACCGCATCCGGCATTTATTGGCGGATGCGGTGCTGCTGCATCTTATCCGCCCTACAGGTCATGAACCGTAGGCCGAATAAGCGCAGCGCATCCGGCTGTTATGCCGCACGTTCATCCCGCACTGCCAACACCTCGGGCAAATTCAACTCAATCCAGTCCGCCAGTGCAGCAACCTTTTCGCTCACCTGCTCGCCCAGCGGCGTGAGGCTGTATTCCACATGCGGCGGCACCACCGGATAAGAGATACGGTTAAGAAACCCATCCTGCTCTAACGCCTGTAACGACTGCGCAAGCATCTTTTCACTCACCCCACCCATCTTGCGGCGCAGGTCGCTAAAACGGTGCGTACCTTCGCGAAGCGCGACCAGAATCAATACCCCCCAACGGCTGGTGACGTGTTTCAACACCTCGCGCGACGGGCACTGTTCGGCGAAGAGGTTACCCTCTTTCAGTTGTTGCGACAGGCTAGCCTGGCTCATTCATACTTACCTTTTTGTACGTACTTACTAAAAGTAAGTTTAGGTGGTAGCGTATTTAAACACAAGACAAACCGATGGAGGCTTCCCATGATCGCAATTACCGGCGCAACCGGCCAACTTGGTCACCATGTTATTAACTCCTTACTGAAAACCGTTCCTGCCAGCCAAATAGTGGCTATCGCACGTAACCCGGCAAAAGCACAGGCATTGAGCGCGCAAGGCATTACTGTACGTCAGGCTGACTACGGCGATGAAGCCGCACTAACATCTGCGCTTCAGGGAGTGGAAAAACTACTGCTGATCTCTTCCAGCGAAGTGGGTCAACGTGCCACGCAGCATCGAAATGTTATTAATGCCGCTAAGGCGGCGGGCGTGAAATTTATCGCTTATACCAGCCTGCTACATGCTGATACCTCCCCGCTCGGCCTCGCCGATGAGCACATCGAGACGGAGAAAATGCTGGCTGTTTCTGGCATCGCTTACACCTTGCTGCGCAACGGCTGGTACACCGAAAACTATCTCGCCAGCGCCCCGGCAGCACTGGAGCACGGCGTATTTATCGGTGCCGCGGGCGATGGCAAAATTGCCTCAGCTACGCGAGCTGATTATGCGGTAGCTGCGGCGCGCGTAATTAGCGAAGCAGGTCACGAAGGCAAGGTTTATGAACTGGCAGGTGATAGCGCCTGGACACTGACACAGTTAGCGGCGGAACTCACCAAACAGAGCGGCAAACAGGTTACCTATCAAAACCTGAGCGAAGCTGATTTCGCCGCGGCGCTGAAAAGCGTCGGTCTGCCTGACGGGCTGGCGGATATGCTGGCAGATTCTGACGTTGGCGCATCGAAAGGCGGTCTGTTTGATGACAGCAAAACGCTGAGCAAATTGATTGGCCGTCCAACGACAACATTAGCCGAGAGCGTAAGCCATCTTTTTAATGTTAATAACTAGTTAATTAAAGTGGCATCCTCCCGTATCCTCTCTGATAATGACGGGATGCGGGGAACGACTACGGTTGTTCCCAGAATATTTCTTCTGACAGATCAATGGATGCCAGAAATGATTAGCGGCGTGCTGTACGCCCTGTTAGCAGGGTTGATGTGGGGGCTTATATTTGTCGGGCCGTTGATCGTGCCGGAATACCCGGCGATGTTGCAGTCGATGGGGCGTTATCTGGCGTTAGGGCTAATTGCGCTGCCCATTGCCTGGCTGGGACGCGTGCGTCTGCGTCAGTTGGCGCGTCGCGACTGGCTTACCGCCTTGATGCTCACCATGATGGGCAACCTCATCTATTACTTCTGCCTTGCCAGTGCCATTCAACGTACTGGCGCGCCTGTTTCCACGATGATTATTGGCACCCTGCCGGTGGTGATTCCCGTTTTTGCCAATCTGCTTTATAGGCAGCGCGACGGCAAACTCGCGTGGGGAAAACTCGCCCCGGCACTGGTTTGTATTGGCATCGGCCTGGCGTGTGTGAATATTGCTGAGTTAAACCACGGACTCCCCGATTTTGACTGGGCACGTTATACCTCTGGCATCGTGCTGGCGTTAGTTTCCGTGGTCTGCTGGGCATGGTATGCCCTGCGCAACGCCCGCTGGCTGCGGGAAAACCCAGACAAACATCCGATGATGTGGGCGACGGCGCAGGCGCTGGTCACGCTGCCGGTTTCGCTCATCGGTTATCTTGTCGCCTGTTACTGGCTGAATACGCAAACGCCGGACTTCTCCCTATCTTTTGGCCCCCGTCCGCTGGTGTTTATTAGTCTGATGATTGCGATAGCCGTGCTTTGCTCATGGGTTGGCGCACTCTGCTGGAACGTCGCCAGCCAGCGATTACCGACGGTTATCCTCGGACCGTTGATTGTTTTCGAAACGCTGGCAGGTTTGCTGTACACCTTTTTACTCCGCCAGCAAATGCCGCCGCTAATGACGCTGAGCGGTATCGCGCTGTTAGTGATTGGCGTGGTCATTGCGGTCAGAGCCAAACCGGAAAAGCCTTTAACTGAATCTGTCTCAGAAAGTTGACACGCTGGCAGTGAGTTAAATAAGCCTCTGCTACGTAAGGGTTATAGCATTTGCCTTAAAGATGCATTTAAAATACATCTTATATTATTAAGAATGAGGTATCAGCTATGGCTTATCGCGACCAACCTTTAGGTGAACTGGCGCTCTCTATTCCTCGCGCTTCGGCTCTGTTTCGTCAATATGATATGGATTACTGCTGCGGCGGTAAGCAAACGCTGGCGCGTGCGGCGGCACGTAAAGAACTGGATGTTGACGTCATTGAAGCCGAACTGGCAAAGCTTGCTGAACAACCGATTGAGAAAGACTGGCGTAGCGCCCCACTGGCGGAAATCATCGACCATATCATCGTGCGCTACCACGATCGTCACCGTGAACAACTGCCGGAACTGATTATGCAAGCGACTAAAGTCGAACGCGTTCACGCCGACAAACCGAGCGTGCCAAAAGGGCTGACAAAATACCTGACCATGCTGCATGAAGAGCTTTCCAGCCACATGATGAAAGAAGAGCAGATCCTCTTCCCGATGATCAAACAAGGCATGGGTAGCCAGGCGATGGGGCCAATTAGCGTAATGGAAAGCGAGCACGATGAAGCGGGTGAACTGCTGGAAGTAATCAAACACACTACCAATAACGTCACACCGCCGCCGGAAGCCTGCACCACCTGGAAAGCGATGTATAACGGTATTAATGAACTGATTGATGACCTGATGGAGCACATCAGTCTGGAAAACAATGTGCTGTTCCCGCGCGCGCTGGCGGGTGAGTGATCTAAAAGCTGGATGGCATTGCGCCATCCAGCATGATAATGCGGTTATTTCCGCAGTTCAGCAGCCCGCTTCTTACCAATAAACAACCAGCCCAGCCCCAGCGCGATAAACCACAGCGGGGTAACCAGCAGCGCCTGGCGAGTGTCATCTTCCAGTGTCAGCAGCACGACCACGAACACAAAGAACGCCATACATACCCAGCACATCAGCTTGCCGAGCGGCATCTTGTAGATAGACTTCTCATGCAGGTGCGGACGCTGTTTGCGATACACCAGGTATGAGCAAAGGATAATCGTCCAGACGAACATAAACAGAATCGCGGAAACAGTCGTGATCATCGTGAACGCGCCAATTACACTTGGATTCACATACAACATCACCACGCCGCCAAGCAGACAGATACAAGAGAAGGTCAGCCCTTTCGCGGGTACGGCGCGCTTAGAAAGTTTAGCGAACGCTTTCGGCGCAACACCTTCCTGGGCCAGACCAAACAGCATACGGCTGGTAGAGAAGACGCCGCTGTTAGCGGAAGACGCCGCAGAGGTCAGCACCACAAAGTTGATTACGCTGGCAGCCGCAGGCAAACCCACCAACACAAACAATTCAACAAACGGGCTTTTCTCCGGGACTACTGAACTCCACGGCGTCACGGACATAATCACAATCAGCGCGAAGACGTAGAACATAATGATACGGATCGGAATGGAGTTAATCGCGCGTGGCAGTGATTTCTCCGGATCTTTCGTTTCCGCAGCGGTTGTACCGACCAGCTCAATCCCCACGAAAGCGAAAACCGCTATCTGGAATCCGGCAAAGAAGCCACTTAAACCTTTCGGGAACCAGCCGCCGTCATTCCACAAATGCGCGAATGACGCTTCCACACCGGTCGGTGACTGAAAGTGCATCGCCACCATGACCAGGCCGACGACAATCAGTGACACGATGGCGACAATTTTGATCATCGCAAACCAGAACTCCATCTCACCGAACATTTTCACGGTGGCGAGGTTAAGCGTCAGCAGCAGCACTATCACCGCCAGCGAGGCGACCCAGTCGGAGAGATCGGGGAACCAGAACTGAGCATAGGCAGTGATGGCCACCACGTCCGCCATACCGGTAACCACCCAGCAGAACCAGTAGGTCCAGCCAGTGAAATATCCCGCCCATGGCCCCAGTAAATCGGAAGCGAAGTCACTAAAAGATTTGTATTCCAGATTCGAAAGCAGCAATTCCCCCATTGCCCGCATCACGAAAAAGAGCATAAAACCGATGATCATATAAACGAAGATGATCGACGGTCCGGCAAGGCTGATTGTTTTACCGGACCCCATAAACAACCCCGTACCAATGGCCCCACCAATGGCAATAAGCTGAATATGTCGGTTTGTGAGATTGCGCCGTAGCGACTGTTCAGCCGGAGCCTGATCATCGGCAACGACTTTTACCTGATCTACCATGTTTTTTTCTTCCTGTACCTGTCTGTGTTGTTCAGGCTCTGCGGCCTTTAGTCAGTCTATGATACGACGAATCTGTATCGGGACTCATCGATATTAGGTAACAATACGCGGGATGAATACTAAGATTTAGATCTAATGTTAATTTTATGTTTAAAGTGAGTGTCATATCACGGTGATAACGCGAAACAGCTCACAAAAATACACGCTTACGTGGTCTTTGCAACACAAAATAGCGCCATTTGGCAAACTGAAGGGTTTATTGCTGAATGCCTGCTCCCCTCTGGCTCGAGGGGAACAGAATGCGCTGCTTAGAGGATTTCCAGCAGTTCGACTTCAAACACCAGGGTGCTGAACGGAGGGATGGACGCGCCTGCGCCACGCTCGCCATAGGCCAGTTCCTGCGGGATAGTCAGTTCCCATTTAGAACCTACCGGCATCAGAGTCAGTGCTTCAATCCAGCCAGGGATCACGCCGTTAACCGGGAATTCAGCTGGCTCGCCGCGAGCGACGGAGCTGTCAAACACGGTGCCGTCGATCAGTTTTCCGGTGTAATGAACACGAACGCGGTCGGTACGTGCCGGAATTGCGCCTGCACCCTGGTTGATCACGCGGAATTGCAGGCCAGATTCGGTGCTATTCACACCTTCTTTTTTGGCGTTTTCTTCCAGGTATTTCACACCTTCAGCAGCCATCGCCTGGAAACGCTGACGACGAACGGCATCTGCGCGTTCGTGGATTTCACGCAGCGCGCGGTGCACCACATCAACCGGAACAGCCGGATGTTTGCCTTCCAGCGCATCGGCAATGCCTGCAACCAGTGCTTCTGGCAGCAGCCCTTCCAGGCCAGATTCACTCAGTTGTTGCCCTACCTGCAAACCAATGCCGTAGCTTGCTTGCGCTTCGATGGTGTCAAAAGTTGGGGTGGTCATCGTATTTCCTTTCTTAGGGTATAAAGTAGCGGGCAGCATATCAGCCACACTTCTTTGGGTAAAACTTTGTCGCGGGAATGATGACAAATCCCGGGGAAAAAGAAACAATAGCAATATCCCGTATGAATATAATAAAGGCGGGTTTACCACGGACATCATAGCGTTAGCTTATTCATAGGCTATGATTGAGGAACAAGACGCGGAGCAGGAGGAAACCATGCCCGGGCGCTTTGAACTAAAACCAACCCTGGAGAAAGTCTGGCACGCGCCGGACAATTTTCGCTTCATGGACCCGCTGCCGCCGATGCATCGTCGGGGGATCATTATTGCCGCCATTGTATTGGTGGTCGGATTTCTGCTTCCATCTGATGATACGCCCAACGCGCCGGTGGTGACGCGTGAAGCGCAGTTAGATATTCAGTCGCAATCACAACCGCCGACAGAAGAACAGCTGCGGGCGCAGCTAGTCACACCACAAAATGATCCTGATCAGGTGGCTCCGGTCGCTCCAGAACCGATACAGGAAGGCCAACCGGAAGAGCAGCCGCAAACCTCGCAAGTGCAACCTTTCCAGCCAGATAGCGGAATTGACAATCAATGGCGCTCTTATCGTGTCGAACCCGGTAAAACAATGGCGCAGCTGTTCCGCGACCACGGACTGCCCGCTACCGATGTCTATGCAATGGCGCAGGTAGAAGGCGCGGATAAGCCACTGAGTAATTTGCAAAATGGGCAGATGGTGAAAATCCGCCAGAACGCCAGCGGCGTGGTGACGGGCTTAACCATTGATACGGGAAATAATCAACAGGTTCTGTTTACCCGCCAGCCGGATGGCAGTTTTATTCGCGCGCGGTAGATGAAGGGTCAACCAGAAGCCAGCTAAGGATCGTCTCTTTGATGACCTTACGCCTGGCTTCCAGTGCCTGCGGTGAAACCATACTGATGTGATAAACCAGGCCAAGCGTATGTTGGTTGATCAAATAATATCCTCCAAGAGCAGCAATATTAATATTCACCTGCAACGGGTCGATATCTGGCTTAAAAATATTGCGCCGTTTGCCTTCAGCTAATAATGACTCCATTAACTGTAAGTGTGCGTGGTTAATTTCTAAAAGGCGCTGTGATTTTGCATAATGCACCCCTTTACTCTGGTTTTCACTATGCACAATTTTTAAAAACCAGGGGTTAGCAATGTAATAATCCCAGGTGAAATCGATAATTTTCTCAATGGCTTTTTGTGGCGGAATACCTGAGAAATCAAGGGATTTTTCTTTTTGCCGAATATCATTCCAGGTATATTCCAGCACTTCGATAAATAAATTTTCTTTATTACCAAAGTGATGATAAACCGTCTGTTTACTGCACTCCGCGGCCTTGACGATATTATCGACTCTGGCCCCTTCGTAACCATATTCGGCAAATTCATTAACCGCACATAACAACAGCTTTTCCTTCAGGCTTTGTACGTTGCTGGTATCAAGATACATTCCGCTTCCCCACGTCTTCTTCGTGATGACTATCTTAACCTGATCTAACCTTAGCACTAGAAAGAAAAAATATCATTATATTTCACTGTATTATAAAAAATAACGTGACTGCAATCACACTACAACCAACTAGATGGTTGATCTTTCTTGCCGCACATTGCACGCTAATCGTCACTTAAGAAAAATTCAAAAAAAGAGGATTAACGTATGAAGCCAACACGTCCTGTTGCTGTCATCACTGGAGCCGCACGTGGTATTGGAAAGGGCTGTGCGCTGGAGCTTGCGCGTGGCGGATTTAATCTGCTGATTAATGATCGTCCGGATGCCGATAGCGTAGAAAAATTACATGCCACACAACAAGAATGTCTGGCGGAAGGCGTGGAAGTGATTTGCTTCCCTGCTGATGTGGGCGATCTCTCCCTGCATGAAGAGATGCTCGACGCAGCGCAAAACCAGTGGGGACGTCTGGACTGTCTACTCAACAACGCCGGGATTTCAGTGAAAAAACGCGGTGACCTCCTCGACCTCGAACCAGACAGCTTCGACCAAAACATTGCCATTAACACCCGTGCGCCGTTCTTCCTTGCTCAGGCATTCAGTAAGCGATTACTGGCACAGCCGAAACCGGAAGCAGAACTGCCGCACCGCTCGATTATTTTTGTCAGTTCCATAAACGCCATCATGCTGGCGATGAATCGCGGCGAATATACCATTGCCAAAACTGCCGTCTCCGCCGCAGCTCGTCTGTTTGCCGCTCGCCTTTGCAATGAACAAATTGGCGTTTATGAAGTGCGCCCTGGCCTAATCAAAACCGATATGACCATTCCGGCAACGGCTTATTACGACGAACTGATTGCTAAGGGGTTAGTGCCGTGGGGACGTTGGGGTTATCCGGCTGATATTGCCTCAACGGTCCGCGCGATGGCGGAAGGCAAACTGATTTACACCTGTGGTCAGGCGGTCGCCATCGACGGCGGCTTAAGTATGCCGCGCTTCTGAGGCTGAATCATGAGAGATCTGTTACAACGCCCGGATTTATTCAGTATCAATACTGCGACACTGGGCTATAAAACGCCGCTACCTGCCATTATTGATGCCTGCGCCGCACGCGGTATTGGCGCGATTGCCCCCTGGCGCAGGGAGTTACAGGGTGAAGATCTCCAGCAAATCGCCCGCCAGCTTGCTGCCAATAACATGAGCGTTTCCGGTTTGTGTCGTAGCACCTATTACACCGCGCCGACGCTGACGGAACGCAAACTGGCGATTGATGATAACCGCCGGGCGCTGGACGACGCCGCTGTACTGAACGCCGCCTGTTATATGCAGGTGGTTGGCGGTCTGCCAATGGGAACAAAAGATCTGTACGAAGCGCGGGAACAGGTGAAACAAGGGATTCGCCAGTTGCTGCCACATTCGAAAGATGTCGGCGTACCAATTGCGCTGGAGCCGCTACACCCGATGACCGCCGCCGATCGCTCTTGCCTGTGCACGTTACGTCAGGCGCTGGACTGGTGTGATGAACTCGATCCCGATGGGGAGTTTGGCCTCGGCGTGGCGGTGGATGTTTATCACGTCTGGTGGGACCCGGATCTCGCCAGTCAGATCCTGCGTGCCGGAAAGCGCATCCTCGCGTTTCATGTTTCCGACTGGCTGGTGCCAACCACCGATTTAGTCAATGACCGGGGAATGCCGGGAGATGGCGTAATCAATATTCCGTCTATTCGTCGCCAGGTAGAAAATGCCGGATTTAACGGTGCTGTGGAACTGGAAATATTCTCGCCGTACTGGTGGCAAAAAGATATTAACAGCACGCTGGATATTAGCGTCGATCGCATCGCGCATTATTGCTAAGGAATGATCATGAGTGACCAACCCGTTCTGTTCAGCAGAGCGGCGGCTTCTTGCCGCCTGACATTGAACCGTGAAGATAAATGTCATGCTATTAATGAAGAAATGATCGAATCTCTCGACCATTATTTAAATGAAATTGAAAACGACACCACATTACGATTAGTCGAATTAACGGCAACCGGCGATAAATTCTTTTGTGCGGGCGGCGATATTAAATCGTGGTCAGCCTATTCGCCATTAGATATGGGCAGAAAATGGATTAAACGCGGCAATGACGTTTTTAATCGCCTGCGCAATTTACCTCAATTAACGGTTGCGAATCTCAACGGTCATACCATCGGCGGTGGTATTGAACTTGCCTTGTGCTGCGATATTCGTATTGCTCGCCCCGGCGCGAAATTCTCTAATCCGGAAGTAATGCTCGGCATGGTGCCTGGCTGGATGGGCATTGAACGCGTGCTTAATCAGGTCGGTCCGGTGGTCGGTCGCCAGATGCTGATGCTGGGTAAACGCCTGACGGCGCAGGAAGCTCAGGCGGCGAATTTAATTGATGAAGTGGTAGAAAAAGAACAGGTGGAAAGCTGGATGGCGAATCAGTTAGCGCAGCTGGAAAAATGCGGTCCGGTGGCGCTGGCACATATTAAGCAACTGATTCTGGCGCTGGAAAATAAACACGCCGATTACCCGCACCAGTTACTGGCTGGATTAATGTCCGCCACTCAGGATTGCCAGCAGGCGACGCGCGCATTTGCCGAAAAAAGTAGCGTGAGCTTCCAAAATCAATAAGGAAATTGTATGCGTAAGATAACAACCGCCGAGACACTGGCGGCGCAAATTCAGGACGGCGCAACCATTGCCATTAGCGGTAATGGCGGCGGCATGGTGGAAGCGGACCATATTCTGGCTGCTATTGAAGCGCGTTTCCTGCAAACCGGACACCCGCGCGATCTGACATTAATCCACTCGCTGGGCATTGGCGATCGCGACTGCAAAGGCACTAACCGCTTTGCTCATGCAGAGATGCTCAAACGCATTATTGCCGGACATTTTACCTGGTCGCCCAAGATGCAGGATCTGGTAAAAAACAATGCTATTGAAGCCTACTGCTTCCCTGGTGGCGTAATTCAGGCACTGCTGCGGGAGATCGGTGCCGGACGTCCAGGGCTTTTTACCCACGTTGGACTGGGATCGTTTGTTGATCCGCGCAACGGCGGCGGTAAGTCGAACGCTAGCAGCACTGAGGATCTGGTAGAACTGATTGAAATCGACGGTGAAACCAAACTTCGTTATCGCCCCTTCAAAGTGGACTACGCGATTTTGCGTGGCACTTATGCCGATCCGCGTGGCAACGTCAGCCTCGAAGAAGAGGCGATTGATATGGATAGCTATTCCATGGCGCTGGCAGCACACAACAGCGGCGGCAAAGTGTTCGTACAGGTGCGCGATGTGCTGGAAGCTGGTGCCATTGAACCACGCCGGGTCAAATTACCGGGCATTCTGGTTGATGGCATCGTTGAACACCGCGAACAACCGCAAACCTATCTTGGCGGTTACGACCTGACCATCAGCGGTCAGCATCGCCGTTTGAGTTCTAACGACGCTATTGAACTGGTTAGTCATCCGGTGCGCCGCCTGATTGCCCGTCGGGCAGCACGCGAACTGGTGGCTGGCGCTTCAACCAACTTTGGCTTTGGCATTCCCGGCGGCATTCCTGGGGTTGCACTGCGCGAAGGCGTGCCTTATCAAAGTTTATGGCTGAGCGTCGAGCAAGGCGTACATAACGGCATGATGCTGGATGATGCTCTATTCGGCTGCGCCCGTAACGCCGATGCCATTATTCCGTCACTCGATCAGTTCGAGTTCTACAGCGGCGGCGGCATCGACATTACTTTCCTCGGTATGGGTGAGATGGATGAGTACGGTAACGTCAACGTCTCCCATCTCAATGGCAATCTCATTGGCCCCGGCGGATTTCTCGAAATTGCGCAAAACGCCCGTAAAGTGGTGTTCTGTGGCACGTTCGACGCCAAAGGTAGCACGATTGATGTAACACCAGATGGCTTGCATATCGCCCAGTCAGGTCAAATCCCTAAACTGGTTACCCAGGTGGAAAAAATCACTTTTAGCGCCGCCTACGCACAGCAAAGCGGTCAGGAAGTGTTGTATATCACTGAACGTGCAGTATTCCAGTTAACAGCAGAAGGCGTTGAATTAATTGAAATCGCACCAGGTGTGGAGATTGAGCGCGACATTCTGCCATATATGGCTTTCCGTCCAATTATCAATCAGCCACGCCTGATGGAAAGTAGCCTGTTTACGCCGATGGAGGATGCATGAGTCAGCTTGATGACACCCTCCTTGATGCGCTGACGCACGTCACTTTCCCGAAGGGTTTTGTGTCAGCAGAGCCAGCGTCAATTGTCACGGTTGAAGATGTCGATTACCCGATCTGGCAAGTTGATGCGCTAGTCGTTGGTAGCGGCGCGGCAGGGCTGCGCGCAGCGGTTGAACTTAAGCGCCGCCAGCAAAATGTGCTGATCGCCACCGCCGGGTTATATATGGGGACATCGGCATGTTCTGGTTCCGATAAACAGACGCTGTTTACCGCCGCTACCGCGGGCAACGGCGATAACTTCGCCAAACTGGCGGAAGCACTGGCGAGCGGTGGGGCGATGGATCACGACACCGCTTATGTCGAAGCGGTAGGTTCTCTGCACACTCTTGGCGGGTTGCAATATCTTGGTCTGGAATTACCGGAAGATCGCTATGGCGCAATTCTTCGTTATCAAACCGACCATGACGAAGCCGGGCGAGCAACCTCGTGTGGGCCGCGTACTTCTCGCCTAATGGTGAAAGTATTGCTGGAGGAAGTGCAGCGTCTTGCCATACCACTACTGACCAGTGCAACGGTGATTAAGCTCCTGCATCAGCACGGAGAGAATGGCGAAGATCGCGTTGCGGGGGCTATTCTCGCAACCGGTTCCCGCGCCTATAACCCCTGGGGGCTGGCTATTGTGACGGCGCCCAATGTGGTACTGGCAACGGGCGGACCGGGCGAGCTTTATCGCGACAGTGTTTATCCACATAAATGCTTCGGCTCGCTGGGACTGGCACTGGAAGAAGGTTTGACGCTAACCAATCTGACCGAAAGCCAGTTTGGTATAGGCACGCCGCGCAGCACGTTTCCGTGGAATTTGTCCGGCACCTATGTACAGGTGATCCCATATATCTATTCCGTGGATGCCGGGGGCAACGAGTATAACTTCCTCGCAGATTACTATCGCACCACCCAGGAGCTGGCTTCAAACATCTTCCGTAAAGGCTATCAGTGGCCGTTTCACGCCACACGAGTGATGGATTTTGGCTCCAGCTTGTTAGATATGGCAGTAGCGCAAGAGCAGCAATCAGGACGTCAGGTATTTATGGATTTCAATCGCAATCCTGAACCTGTGCCGGGTGACCTGCCGTTCTCATTAGATCGACTGGACGACGACGTTCGCGCGTATCTGGAAAATAACGACGCTCTGGCACCATCGCCCATCGAACGACTGCAACGAATGAATCCGCTGTCTATCTCGCTGTATAAGATGCACGGTTACGATCTCACCACGCAGCCATTGCAGTTTGCCATGAATAATCAGCATATGAATGGCGGCATTGAAGTGGATATCTGGGGGCAAACCTCCCTGCCCGGATGTTTCGCCGTGGGGGAAGTTGCTGGCACACACGGCGTCACTCGCCCTGGTGGTGCGGCATTGAATGCCGGGCAGGTTTTTGCTGTTCGTCTGGCACGTTTTATTGGTTGCACGCAAAAACGTAATATTGATGGAGATATAGCACAGCTGGTAGCTCCGGCACTGGCTTCTATAAGAGAGATCATTACTCAGGCGCACGATAACGGGACCGGGATGCCGTTGTCGGTTGTGAGGGAAAAAATTCAGGCACGAATGTCTGACTACGCGGGATTTATTTGCCATGCCGATAAAGTCCGACGCGCCACTCGTGATGCCCTGCTATTGAACGAATTTGTGCAACGGCATGGATTGGCAATCAAACATGTGGGTGAAGTTGCCGAGCTATTTATGTGGCGGCATATGGCGCTGACTTCTGCCGCGGTATTAACACAATTAACGCATTATATTGATGCTGGTGGTGGTAGCCGTGGGGCGCGTATGGTTATTGATCCACAAGGCAAATGCCTACCACAAACTCGTCGCGGCGCAAAAGAAGAATGGCGTTTTCGCTCTGAACTCGCTGAAGACAAAAATCACAAATTAACAATTCAATATTCGCAAGGTTCTTTTATTACCGAAGTAAAGTCTTTACGTATGCAACCGTGTATTAACGGTATTTACTTTGAAAAAAACTGGCCAGACTTTTTAAAGGGAGACATTTACACACAGTAATTTTCAATATTTACTCTGTACCTGATTTTTATTGCCTATTACATGGAAATACCAACAACCAGGGTTTATTAATATAATTAAAAGGTTTAAAAATGAATAAAATAAAGAATTATCGATGGCATATGATTGCCCTCGTATGCTTTATCACTGTAATCAATTATCTGGACAGAACGGCGTTAGGAATTGCGGCTCCAACGATTATGGAGACAACCGGAATAACCAAAGAACAATATTCATGGATTGTCAGTGCATTCCAGTTGGCCTATACATTGGGGCAACCGGTAATGGGCTTCTTTATTGATACCGTGGGTCTGAAGTTAAGTTTTGCGATATGTGCCGCAATCTGGGGCCTGGCGACAATGGGGCATGCCTTGACAGGAACATGGTCAGGTCTGGCATTTATGCGCGCCCTGATGGGTTTCAGCGAAGCATCGGCAATTCCTGCGGGTGTAAAAACCGCATCAACATGGTTCCCGGCAAAAGAGCGTGGCGTGGCGACAGGTGTTTTCAATATGGGCACCTCACTCGGCGCGATGCTTGCTCCACCGTTGATTGCCTGGTGCATTATGTTTCATAGCTGGCAATTTGCGTTTATTGTCTCAGGTAGCCTTGCTTTACTCGCGGCTTTATTTTGGTTCTTTTGTTATAAAGATCCAAAAGATGCTAAACGCCTTTCTGATGAAGAGCGCCACTATATTGAGTCTGGGCAAGAACAGCATCTTAAAACAGATAAGAAAGAAAAAACGTCAATCAAGCATATCCTCAGCCAACGTAATTTCTGGGGGATTGGCATCGCGCGTTTTCTCGCTGACCCGGCATGGGGAACCATTAACTTCTGGGTACCGATTTTCTTCGTCGAAACGCTGCATTTTAGCCTGAAAGAAATTGCCATGTTCGTCTGGCTGCCTTTCCTGCTGGGCGATCTCGGCTGTTTAGCCAGTGGTTTTGTCGCGAAGTTCTTCCACGATCGCGGCGTGAGTTTAATTAACTCACGAAGAATTACCTTCACTATTGCAGCCGTCATTATGATGACGATTGGTCTGGTGAGTATTGTCGAAAATCCCTACATCGCCGTATTACTGATTAGCATTGGCGCATTCTCGCATCAATGTCTTTCTACTGTTGCGGCAACCTTGGGCGGTGACCTATTCAAAAAAGACGAAGTAGCTACCGCTGTGGGTATGGCAGGAGCCTGTGCGTGGAGCGGTCAGTTGATTTTCAACCTGTTCATCGGGGCATTCGTTCACATTATCGGCTTCGCGCCGTTCTTTATTGCCCTGGCTTTCTTTGACATTATTGGTGCTATTGCGTTGTGGACGCTTATCAAAGTTAAAGATGAAGAACCACAAGTACAGTTAGCTACCCACTAATTATTTTAAATAAAAACGCTATAATTGAGGTTATGGCGTTTTTAAAGAAGCTTGAGTTATCGAACCTCGCTTACCAACGCGTTGTCAGTCATCTCCCCCCTCCCTGGTGCATCGTTATATCCGTGATGAGCGATTTTTGATATTAATATCTTTCACCATCCGCTATTTTCACCACTTCAGAAAACAAACTTATTTTTATTAATATCAATTCTTTTTCTTTGAACATTCAACTGCGATATTTGTAAAAATATTAAACAGGCAACAATAAAATGACATTACCAACAACTATTTATTCATTCCCCGCATATTTACCTCGTTTTTCGTCCACCGACAAACCAGCAAAACTAAAATTTCATCAATACGCACGCGCTACATTACTGTCAAATCGTGGAAGAGATCATAATTGCGATGGCAGACGTACTGTTGAGATCCACAAACTAGATCTCTCAGACTGGCAAGCATTCAATAAGCTAGCGACGAGGTGTAATACTTACGATGGAATAACAATGAATGGTGATAATTCTTTTGGATGGAACCATGAAGCTACATTAGATAATATTCACGCCCAGAAATACAATAAAGCTTACGCGGGTGCGCGGTTAACCGCAGAACTGAAATATTTATTGCAAGATGTCGAATCCTTCGAACCCAACAGTAAATACACAATACACGAAGTGGTTTTGGGACCTGGTTATGGTACTCCAGACTATACCGGCCAAACGATAGGATACGTTGTAACCCTTCCTGCCCAAATGCCTAATTGCTGGTCATCTGAACTACCAACAATCGATCTTTATATCGACCAACTTCGCACTGTTACAGGCGTTTCTAATGCCCTCGGATTCATCATTGCTGCATTGCTAAACGCGTATTCTGATTTACCCCATGATTTGAAAATTGGTCTACGTTCCTTATCAAATTCAGCCGCAATCTACTCGGGTTTAGGTTTCGAGCGAGTGCCGCAGGACCGAGACATAAGGAGTGATCGTATGCATCTAACGCCAGCAAACCATCCTGACTTATGGACACAAGAGAATGGTGAATGGATCTACTTGCGAAATTAATGCCTGACGAAAAATAGAAAGCAAAACGCCGACCAATGGTCGGCGTTTTTACGTCTCGTTGAATAACGAATTATTCAGCTACTACGTTTACGATCACTTTCGCGAATACTTCGCTGTGAACCTGGAAGCTCACTTCGTGTTCGCCAGTGGTACGCAGAACGCCGTTCGGCAGACGAACTTCGCTCTTAGCCACTTCAACGCCAGCTGCAGTTACAGCGTCAGCGATGTCGCGAGTACCGATGGAACCGAACAGTTTACCTTCGTCGCCAGCTTTAGACGCGATGGTAACAGTTTCCAGTGCATTGATTTTCTCAGCGCGAGCATTAGCAGCTGCCAGAACTTCAGCCAGTTTAGCTTCCAGTTCAGCGCGACGTGCTTCGAAGAATTCAATGTTTTTCTTGGTAGCTGGAACAGCTTTACCCTGCGGTACCAGGAAGTTACGAGCATAGCCCGCTTTAACGTTTACCTGATCACCCAGGCTACCCAGGTTTGCTACTTTATCAAGCAGAATAACTTGCATTACCTTATCCTCTCAAAGTCGTATTAATGGACCGTGACCGATTACTGATGGCGATCAGTGTACGGCAGCAGGGACAGGTAGCGAGCGCGTTTGATAGCGCGAGCCAGCTGACGCTGGTATTTTGCACGGGTACCGGTGATACGGCTTGGGACAATCTTACCGCTTTCGGTGATGTAGTTTTTCAGCGTAGCGATATCTTTATAGTCGATCTCTTGAACGCCTTCCGCGGTGAAACGGCAGAACTTGCGACGACGGAAATAACGTGCCATATGGCTAGTCTCCAGAATCTATCAATTCAATCTGCTCGGCATGCAAAACCATTTTGCTCAGTCCGTTCTTTGCCTTGTGGCATGAAATGAACCCCTGAATGGTTATGCGACTGCCGACCGTTATACTGTGAGTAATGGCCTGGTTTTCGTGTCCGCTAACAATAACGGGCATTTGACACCACGCCTGCCGGTGAAAGCCGGCTTCCTCCTGCACAGAACGATGCTCAAGCACGAACTGGCAGTGAGGAATTCCTGATGGACTGACCTTTCGAAGGGGAGTCCTGCACACGGTGCCGGACAACACCAGACGGTTGGTCATCAGAAATTACTCTTCAGAATCCCCAGCTTCAGCATCATCAGCGGTTTCGTTTGCGAAATCATCGCGACGCTCACGGCGCTCGTCTTTCGCTTTAACCATCGGAGATGCTTCGGTAACAGCGTGCTTGGTACGCATAACCATGCTGCGGATAACGGCATCGTTGAAGCGGAAGGTAGTTTCCAGCTCATCGATCACTTCCTGCGGAGCTTCAACGTTCATCAGAACGTAGTGTGCTTTGTGCAGTTTGTTGATCGGGTAAGCCAGCTGACGGCGGCCCCAGTCTTCCAGACGGTGGATCTTGCCTTCTGCACCAGTGATGGCAGCAGTGTAGCGCTCGATCATGCCCGGAACCTGTTCGCTCTGGTCAGGATGGACCATAAAAACGATTTCGTAATGACGCATCGAATTGCTCCTTACGGATTATTCAGCCTCCTGTCTGGGTCAGCCGAATCCCGGGGAGGCAAGGAACGTGTTAAAGGTCGGCTGAAAAATGACGCGTTATAGTACTGACATACCCCGCTAAACTCAAGGCCAGCCGACAAATAAATCTCATCTTTCACCAAATCGTACTAACACGCTGATTTGAAGTTCATCACACTTCATCATGGTGTTTTTTTGAACAACTGCATCAGAAATGGTCACCATCAACTTCTTTCTCATTGATTAAAATTAAATCAGAAGATCACCACAAGAGGAGAGCACACAAAGTCAGCCGTCGAGGAGGTATCTATGTTCAGCCGTGTTTTAGCCCTTCTGGCTGTGCTTTTGCTAAGTGCAAATACATGGGCAGCCATTGAAATTAATAACCACCAGGCCAGAAATATGGACGATGTGCAAAGCTTAGGCGTGATTTATATCAATCATAATTTCGCCACTGAAAGTGAAGCACGTCAGGCATTAAATGAAGAGACAGATGCGCAGGGCGCAACGTACTACCATGTGATTCTGATGCGGGAACCGGGGAGTAACGGCAATATGCACGCCAGCGCGGATATTTATCGCTAGCACCAGGTATAACCAACGAAACATTGCCATAGTTTGCTTTGCCCCCTTCTCAGGGGGCTTTTTTATGCGCCATTCAACGAATAACGACTTCCGGATCCGGCTCATGAGTAATGCGATTACGTAAGTCGCGGCGCATAATTTCTATTATCCAGAACCAGAAAATGTGCCCAAGGATTTCAGATGCATATTCGTCAAAAGGCAATTGAGTGAGCGGCGGCGTTAAATTCAGCGCCGGGCAAAATATACCGTGGACTGCCACTGTCACAATAAGCCCTGCTAATATCCCCTGCCATAATTTCACTTTCGGGAAAATTTCCGCGACCACACAATACCCTATCGCAAAAACCAGTGAGAAGATGATATGCGTCACCATCACCGGGTTGATAATATGTTCCGAGAATGTATACACAGTTTGGGTTGGGTCGATCCCTAAATAATCCCGTAGAAAGATATACGGCGGATTAAACTCATCGCGACCACCGGAAAATGTGCGCGGTGGCAAGGGAACTTCCGCTCCCCATTTAACAAATGCTGAAATAATTCCTGAAAGTACACCCACAAGTAACGCAACGCCATAACGGCGACGCTGCGGATCCGTTCTGACAAACAATCCGTTGATAGCCATAAAAACACCTGTTGTTTATACGATTTATTAACTGAAACGGCCCCGGAATCAGACCAATTACATCCCGCAGGAGGTAATAATTCCGGGGCGCACTGCTTACTTCTGCCCGTAATAGGCGTTAGGACCGTGCTTACGCATGAAGTGTTTATTCATGAGATAGCTGTCGATGTGATTCAGTTGTGGGTTAATGCCGCGGGCAATCCACGCCATTTTTGCCACTTCTTCCATCACCACCGCGTTATGCACCGCATCGTGAGCATCTTTCCCCCAGGCGAATGGCCCGTGCTGATACACCACAATTCCCGGCGTATGCAGCGGCTCGGCGTCACCCAGCGTTTCGATAATCACTTTGCCAGTGTTTAGCTCGTATTCCCCCTGCACTTCTTCTTCGCTTAACCCGCGCGTACACGGGATATCGCCAAAGAAGTAGTCAGCGTGCGTGGTGCCTAATGCCGGGATCGCCAGCCCCGCCTGCGCCCATGCGGTGGCATGCGTGGAGTGGGTATGGACAATGCCGCCAAGCGACGGATAACGGCGGTAGAGTTCAAGATGCGTCGCAGTGTCGGAAGACGGACGATACTCCCCTTCCACCACCTTGCCGCTCATATCAACCACCACCATATCGTCTGCTTTCATGGTTTCGTAGGCGACACCGCTGGGCTTGATCACCACCAGCCCGCGTTCGCGGTCAATGGCACTGACGTTACCCCAGGTAAAGGTCACCAGCCCGTAACGCGGCAGATCCATGTTGGCTTCAAATACCTGCTGTTTCAGCTTTTGCATTATGCCGCCTCCACCATGCCTGCTTTAGCCATGCGCGCTTTCACCCAATCACGCGCTTTCGCCACTTCTGCCGCCGGGTCTTCCGCCGTTTCGCTCCACATCTCAATCAGGTACGGCCCGCAATAACCACTCTGTTTGAGCGTTTCAAAGCAACGTTCGAAATCCACCACACCCTCGCCAAACGGCACGTTTTTGAAGACGCCTGGTTTAGTGTCTTTCACATGCACCGCGACGATGTGCCCGATTCCGGCCTGCAATTCCATCTGCACGTCGTTATCCCACGCCGATAAGTTGCCGATATCCGGGTAGAGCTGGAACCACGGGTTGTTGAGATAGTGCGCATAGCCCAGCGCCTTGCTGATGGAGTTCATCAACGGGTAATCCATGATCTCCATCGCCAGCGTCACCTGCGCGCGGCTCGCCATCTCAACGCTCTCTTTCAGGCCGTCACGGAAACGACGACGCGTTTCGTTATTGGCTTCCTGATAGTAAACGTCGTAGCCCGCCAGTTGGATCACGCGAATACCGACATCCTGGGCGAACTGGATAGCTTTGCGCATAATCTCCAGCCCCTGCGCCCGCACTGCGTCATCTTCGCTGCCCAGCGGGAAACGACGATGAGCAGAAAGGCACATGGATGGTACGCGCACGCCGGTTTCAACAATCGCGTTCACCAGCGCCAGACGCTGCTCGCGGCTCCAGTCAAGGCGCGAGAGGCGATCGTCCGTTTCATCTACCGACATCTCGACAAAATCGAAGCCTAACGTTTTTGCCAGTTGCAGCCGTTCCAGCCAGCACTCCCCGGCGGGGAGCGCTTTTTCATAGATGCCAAGCGGGATTTGTTTGGACAACATATCCGCTCCTTAGCCCCACAGTTGGGCGATGGAACGTTTGAACTGACGCGCGGCTTCCACCGGAGAAGCGGCATCACGGATGCTGCGACCCGCGATAAAGACATGAATCGGAATGCCTTTGAACAGCGGCAGATCTTCCAGCGCCAGGCCACCGGTGACGGTCACTTTGAAGCCCATATCGGACAGACGTTTGATCGCGGTAATGTCAGCTTCGCCCCACGCCACGCCTGCGGCCTGCGCGTCACGGCTGCGGTGATAAACCACCTGCTGGATACCTGCGTCGCGCCACTGCTGCGCCTGTTCCCAGGTCCAGTAACCGGTCAGTTCGATCTGCACGTCGCCATTAAACTCTTTTGCCACGTCCAGCGCGCCTTTGGCGGTGTTGATATCTGCACAACAAATCACGGTCACCCAGTCAGCGTTGGCTTCAAAGCACATACGAGAAAGGATTTTGCCCGCATCGGCGATTTTGGCGTCTGCCAGCACGATTTTGTGCGGATAAAGCGCTTTCAGATCGCGAACCGCACGCACACCTTCGCCCACGCACAGAATGGTGCCCACTTCGATAATGTCGACTTCTTCGGCAATCAGGCGAGTAGTTTCGTAGGCGCTAGCCATAGTCTGGTTGTCCAGCGCGACTTGCAACATCGGTAATGACATTTTCAATTCCTTCTTAAGCAGCCGCGTTGGTGCGGTCAATGAGATCCAGGACTTCCTGCTCGGTACGGCAGGCGCGTAAACGGTCGAAATTCTCTTCATCTTCAAACAGGTTGACGATCTGCATGATGCCCACTTCCTGATGTGTGTTGGCATCGACCGCCGCCATCGTGATGAGGATATCCACCGGGTCGTTATCTTCGTGGTTGAACTCCAGCGGCTTTTTCAGCGTCACCAGTGCAAAACCGGTTTTCTTAACGCCCTCTTCCGGGCGACCATGCGGCATTGCCAGGCCCGGTGCGAGCACAAAGTACGGGCCGTGTTGTTCAACCGCATCCAGAATCGCCTGGTAGTAACGCGGCTCGACAACATCCGCCGCTACCAGCAGGTCAACGCCGATTTTCACTGCGTCCTGCCATGTCTCAGCTTCAGCCTGCAGACGGATAGATTTATTCTCCGCCAGCGAATCACGTAATTTCATAGCGCGCCCTTACTTCACGTCCTGCGGGAAATGTTCTTTGATCACTTCCAGCAGTTTCGGGCCAAAGTCAGCAGGAGAGAGCATGTTGCGCACGCCAACGACATATTTGTTGCCGGTCACGGTGATTTCGCCCGCGATGTGCGTAGAAGCGATGATGATATCCGCGCCGCTCAACTCGCTTTTGTATTCACCAACCGCGCAGCTGTTTACCGTGTGGTCGATGTTCGACTGGGTTAAAAACTGGTCCACTTTCATTTTCATGATCATGGAACTGCCTTGTCCGTTACCACACACAGCCAGAATACGTACGGTCATAATCAAAACTCCTTATTAAGCAGACTGTTCTGCCAGTTGTTTTTCTGCATCTTCTTCTGCGCGCAGCGCGCGGCCAGCGAAGAACATATAAGCCAGTGCAATGACAATGATGACGGCCATAAAGGCGATGCCGATGGAGAAGAAGCCCTGCATCATCGGTGGTGCCAGAATCGACCAGTCCGCCATGCCCATCCAGGCGCTCATACCGGTGAGTTTCACCGCCCAGACGCAACCAAAGATTTCAATCATCCCCATCACCAGACAAATCTTCAGCGCCGCGCGCCAGCCACCGAAGTGGTTAGCAAACACGCCAATAGTGGCGTTAGAGAAGAACATCGGGATAAAGCCAGGGATAATCAGAATGGAAGAGCCGCAGGCGACCAGGATGCCAACTGCAATCAGTTGACCGATGGTGCCCCACATAAAGCCCCAGACCACAGCGTTCGGCGCGAAGCTATAGATGGCCGCACAGTCAATCGCCAGAACCGCACCGGGGATCAGGCGCTGGGAGATACCGTTAAACGCTTCTGAGAGTTCCGCCACAAACATGCGCACGCCCTGAGTGATGATGAAGATCGCCACCGCAAAGGAGAAACCGGTTTGCAGGATGTACACCGTCCAGTTCACTTTACCTGCCATCGCCTGCACGGTGTCGATACCGAAGGAGAGCAGAATGGCACCAAAGAAGATGGTCATGACAATCGCCGTGGAGACGATGTTGTCGTGGAAAATGTTCAGCCAGCCAGGCAGTTTGAGGTCTTCAACGCTCTCCTCTTTTTTGCCGAGGAAAGGCGCAACTTTATAAGCAATCCATGATGCAAACTGCTGCTGGTGACCGATGGAGAAACCACAGCCGTCCGTCACTTCCTGAGTCGGCTTATACATCATGTTGGAGGTAATACCCCAGTAGAGCGAAACCAGAATCGCGGTGCAGATAATGGTGGTCCACATGGAGTAACCAAAGATAAACAGCGTAACGGCAATCAGCCCCGCCTGCTGGAACATGATGTGACCCGTCAGCATGATGGTGCGAATACCGGTAATGCGACGTAGCAGCACGTAACAGATGTTCAGCGCCAGTGCCAGCAACACCGCGTAGCCCACCCAGCTATAGGCATCGCCCATACGTTCGATGGTAGCCATCATGGAAGCGTAAGTATCGGAAATCGCACCATTGATGCCATAAACCTCCGACATTTTCGCCACCACCGGTTTGAAGGTGCTGGTCAGGATGCCGGACCCGGCCTGCAACAACATGAAACCAATAATGGTTTTAATCGTACCTTTGATAATCACGCTGACACTTTTGCGCAGCAGGATGTAGCCCAGACAGGTCACAATACCCAGCAGTAACGGGGCATTAGTCATGACCTGGTTAAAAAACACGGTAAAGATGTTGTAGAGGATCTCCATAACGATCTCCTGAAGAAGAGGTAACCGGGTATTCCGCACACCCGGAATGTTGTGCACTCACTCTAATTTTCAAAAGTAATCACAACAAGATTATTTATGATTAAATGTGACGCGACACGCAAATAATTCCACATAGAAAGCGTGGAATTCACACAATGCAAAACTTATTAATTAAAATTCATGTAGTTAATTAAATATCACAATCCTTTTCATCTTTAATGCCTTAAAATCAACAACTACTCATCAGGCAAAAAGTCAAAAAATGGTCATTGCCTTCCTGAAAAAATAGTGTCAGGATTAATCAAAACCAATCAAATATTGATTCAAATTGAACCATAATGAAGGTAAATGGCGATGAGTAAAGTGAAAAGTATCACCCGTGAATCCTGGATCCTGAGCACTTTCCCGGAGTGGGGTAGCTGGTTGAATGAAGAAATTGAACAAGAACAGGTAGCTCCTGGCACATTCGCGATGTGGTGGCTAGGCTGCACCGGGATCTGGCTGAAATCTGAAGGTGGCACCAACGTTTGCGTCGATTTCTGGTGTGGTACTGGCAAACAAAGTCACGGTAACCCACTAATGAAACAGGGTCACCAGATGCAGCGCATGGCTGGCGTGAAAAAACTGCAACCGAACCTGCGTACCACCCCATTTGTTCTTGATCCGTTTGCGATTCGCCAGATCGACGCCGTACTGGCTACTCACGATCATAACGATCACATCGACGTCAACGTGGCCGCCGCCGTGATGCAAAACTGCGCTGATGACGTACCGTTTATCGGGCCGAAAACCTGCGTGGATTTGTGGATTGGCTGGGGTGTGCCGAAAGAACGTTGCATCGTGGTCAAACCGGGCGATGTCGTTAAAGTGAAAGACATTGAAATTCATGCCCTTGACGCGTTTGACCGTACTGCACTGATCACTTTGCCTGCCGATCAAAAAGCGGCTGGCGTACTGCCAGACGGCATGGACGATCGCGCGGTAAACTACCTGTTCAAAACGCCGGGCGGTACCCTGTATCACAGTGGCGATTCCCACTACTCTAACTACTATGCGAAGCACGGTAACGAGCATCAGATCGACGTGGCATTAGGTTCATACGGTGAAAACCCACGTGGTATCACCGACAAAATGACCAGTGCTGATATCCTGCGTATGGCAGAAGCGCTGAATACAAAAGTGGTTATCCCGTTCCACCATGATATCTGGTCAAACTTCCAGGCCGATCCGCAAGAGATCCGCGTACTGTGGGAGATGAAAAAAGATCGCCTGAAGTATGGCTTCAAGCCGTTTATCTGGCAGGTCGGTGGCAAATTTACCTGGCCGCTGGATAAAGACAACTTCGAGTACCACTATCCACGCGGTTTTGACGATTGCTTCACCATTGAACCGGATCTGCCGTTCAAGTCGTTCCTGTAATCTGTCGTTTATACCGGATGGCGTGGAGAAGTTCGCGCTATCCGGCGTAGTATTTCCTGGCTATTTCAAATATCATCTAAAAAAATCAAATTTTATCGGAATAGCTCATGACTGAAGCACAAAGACATCAAATTCTCCTGGAAATGCTCGCACAATTGGGCTTTGTGACCGTTGAGAAAGTCGTTGAGCGTCTGGGAATTTCGCCTGCTACCGCTCGACGCGATATCAATAAACTTGACGAAAGCGGCAAACTGAAAAAAGTGCGCAATGGCGCAGAAGCCATTACCCAGCAGCGCCCACGCTGGACGCCGATGAATCTGCATCAGGCGCAGAACCATGATGAAAAAGTACGTATCGCTAAAGCAGCCTCGCAGCTGGTGAATCCCGGCGAAAGCGTCGTCATCAACTGCGGTTCCACCGCGTTTCTGCTTGGGCGGGAAATGTGTGGCAAGCCAGTGCAAATCATTACTAATTATCTACCGCTGGCGAATTACCTGATCGATCAGGAGCATGACAGCGTGATTATCATGGGCGGCCAATACAACAAAAGCCAGTCCATCACCTTAAGTCCACAGGGCAGCGAAAACAGTCTCTATGCCGGGCACTGGATGTTTACCAGCGGCAAAGGACTGACCGCAGAAGGGTTGTATAAAACCGATATGCTGACGGCAATGGCAGAGCAGAAGATGTTGAGCGTGGTAGGGAAACTGGTGGTACTGGTTGATAGCAGTAAGATCGGCGAACGTGCGGGGATGCTCTTTAGTCGTGCAGATCAAATCGATATGCTGATCACCGGCAAAAATGCTAACCCGGAAATCCTGCAACAACTGGAAGCGCAAGGGGTCAGCATTCTGCGTGTTTAAAGATGCTGCTGGAAAAATGTCACGGCAGCATCTAATGCCTCAGGCGTAATGCGGTGACGCACGCCTGGCTGCCATGAACAGGTTAGCAGTTTATCCCGTCCCGTCTCGCTTAAGGCCTGCTGCAAACGTAGTGATTCGTCGGCAGGCACGACGTCATCGTCAAGGCCATGCCACAGCAGTAGAGGTCTGTCACCAAGTTGTTCCAGGTGGTTTGTCGCTTCCCACTCTGCCAGCGGCGCGACAATGTTATTGAATTCATTCTGCTGTGCTGCCGTTTCAGGTATCAGCGGTGGAAACAGTGAACGGGCGAGCGATGTAAAATAGCCCGATCCCATCATGCTGGCGGTACATTTCACCGTGGGGTGGCGAGCGGTAATTCCCAGTGCCGTCATCGCGCCCATCGACGCGCCACCGACTGCCAGACGGTCAGCAAGCAGCCAGTTTTCTTCGGCTATTGCCGCACGTAAGGTAGTGAATTCCTGCATACTTTGTAGCAAAATTTGCCAAAATTGATTTAACCGCCGCGCTGCGTCGCCCCTAAAACGGCTACCGTGATCGGGCGCATCCGGCATGATCACCCGCAAACCAGCCTGCGCCAGCGCAACGGCAAAATAGCTATACACCAGACTGGACGAAGTAAAGCCGTGATAAAAAATCACGCACGGTAACGGGGTATCTTTTTGCCCGACAGGATAAGCATGAAGAACGGGAATATCTGCCAGCACGCGCGAGTCTATTTCAATCATCTGTCTCTCCTTTTTGTCTGGTATGACATGAAGAAATCCTTAGCACAAGTTTCTGCTGGCGGTATTAGTTCATAATGTTGAGATGTGGGTTACGCTTTCATCACGTTTTCATTCGAAAATCGCGTACCAGGTAACAATTCGGGAACATTCCCCCAAAGTTAAATTAATAAGGCACTACACTATGGTTAGCAGGAAACGTAATAGCGTTATTTACCGGTTTGCCAGTTTATTATTGGTGTTGATGTTAAGTGCCTGTAGCGCACTGCAAGGTACGCCACAGCCAGCACCGCCAGTAACGGACCATCCGCAAGAGATTCGCCGCGACCAGACGCAAGGGTTACAGCGAATAGGTAGCGTAAGCACGATGGTTCGGGGTTCTCCGGATGACGCATTAGCAGAAATCAGAGCGAAAGCTGTCGCTGCAAAAGCTGATTATTACGTTGTCGTCATGGTGGACGAAACCATCGTGACAGGACAGTGGTATTCACAAGCCATTTTGTACCGTAAATAAATCAGACAACTTACATAGTCAGCTTTACATTGCTTTGCGTCCCTATGCGTTTACCTGTGCACAATAAATTACCAGCTGGAAGCTCGGGCGTTTATTACCGCGATGGAATGCCCTGCAACATGTGGGGAAACGAAAAATGGAGCTGACGATGAAACAATTACTTGCCTCACCCTCGCTGCAATTAGTGACTTATCCTGCGAGCGCCACGGCACAGTCTGCAGAATTCGCCAGTGCTGACTGCGTGACAGGCCTGAATGAAATAGGTCAGATCTCGGTTAGCAATATTTCAGGGGATCCGCAGGACGTGGAACGTATCGTGGCGTTAAAGGCTGATGAACAAGGTGCGTCATGGTACCGCATTATTACCATGTACGAAGACCAGCAGCCTGATAACTGGCGCGTACAGGCGATCCTGTATGCGTGAGTGTCATCTACAGCAAATGAACAATGCCGGATGCGGCACCTGTGCCTTATCCGGCCAACAGTTCCTGAAATTTCATTGTGTTAGTTGATAACACGTAATGGTGCTGTTGCCATTATAAGACGCGCTAGCATCACATCTGGCTGACTCGTTTATAAACATACTCCCCCCGTCGCCCGCAGCAATAAATCATTCTGGATCTGCTCTGACAACCGCACGCCGCCGCGCGTATCAAACATCATCTGACACCACGCCTGCGCCATTGGCGGAGAGGCATATTTCAACATTTGCGCGCCGCAACCCAGCAGGAATAGCTGACGAGTAATCTCTCGCCCCATTTCTTCAGCTGGCTTACGCAGTTGCTGCTGCAAACGACGAACCGCGCGATCAAAATAGCGATCCTGCCCTTTCACTTCCATAAACGCTTCCGACAGTAAGTCGTATACACCCGCCTGCTTATTAAGAACGCGCAATACATCCAGGCACATAATATTGCCAGAACCTTCCCAGATGCTGTTAACTGGCATTTCCCGATAAAGTCGCGGTAGTTCGCTCTCTTCGCAATAGCCAATACCGCCCAGCACCTCCATCGCTTCAGCCACAAACGGAATGCCACGTTTGCAGATAACAAATTTCGCCGCAGGCGTAAATAAGCGCGCCCACAGGGCTTCTTTGGCATCGGCACGCCGATCCCACGCTCGCGCAAGACGAAACAGCAACGCTGTTTGCCCTTCAAGTTGGAGCGCCATGCGGCTTAAGACATTACGCATCAAAGGCTGTTGGATCAACGGATTACCAAATACATGGCGTTGATGAGCGTGATAAATTGCCAGCGAGAACGCACGACGCATCATGGCGTGGCTACCCAGTGCACAATCAAAACGCGTCATCCCGCCCATTTTCAGGATCAGGCGAATCCCTTCCCCTTCCTGCCCCAATAACCAGCCTATGGCATCCTGAAACTCCACTTCGCAACTGGCGTTAGAGCGATTGCCCAGCTTATCTTTCAGCCGCTCCAGGCGAATCGCGTTGCGTTGCCCGTCAGGCAAAAATCGCGGCACAAAAAAGCAGGATAAACCGCCCGTGGTCTGCGCCAGCACCAGATGCGCGTCGCTTTGTGGCACCGAGAAAAACCATTTATGCCCCACCAGCCGATAAGAGCCATCGTCCAGACGCTCTGCGCGGGTAGTGTTGCTCATCACATCGGAACCGCCCTGCTTTTCCGTCATGCCCATGCCAATCAACAAACCGCGTTTTTGCCCACCTGGCAATAAGTGGGAATCGTAGCGATCGCTCAACAGCGGCGTGGTCCAGTCCTGAAACGGCGCGGGTAACATCTGTAATAACAATGGCGTGGCGGCAAAGGTCATCGTTATCGGGCATAACGACCCAGCCTCAACCTGTGCGTGCAACATAAAACGCGCCGCTCGCGCCACAAATGCGCCGGAGCGAGCGTCTTCTTCCCAGGCAAGATTGTGCACCCGATTGGTACATAGCGCCTGCATCAGCAAGTGCCAGGCGGGGTGAAAACGCACATCGTCCAGACGGCGTCCTTGCGCATCGTAGCGCAATAATTCGGGCGGATTCACATTCGCCAGTCGCCCCAGTTCAAGGGATTCAGCCGTTCCTAACTGCTGACCAATACTGGCGAGAAAATCGCTATCCCAGCCAGCACCTTCACGCGTTACCGCTTCGCAGAGCGCGCCATCAGACAGGTATAAGTTGCTGTTATTTAAGGGTATAGGTTGATTAAAAACAGTGTGAGTTTGCCAGTGCACTGTGTCTCCCTCCATCAATGGCAGTCACCATTAGTATGGTCACTGCCACGGATTCCTGACAGAAAGAGATTGCTAAAACATTCTTAGCCAGCAATATAATGCGGAACGAAACGTGAGGTGTCTTTGGTGATCAGCGTGTTATCTTCACGGATCCCCATTCCGCACGCTTCATCATCGACAATCCAGCTACCGATGAGTGTGTAGCTATCGCCAAATCGTGGTAGGGGTTGAAACGCCTGGTAGATCATCGGTTCATCGGCATAATCACCCTCAGCGTGGTCAACGACGTTATTCTGACCGTCGAAAATGGTGACGTTACCGCCCTCGCGTGAGTAGATCGGTTTACGCACATAGCTTTCGCCAGCGGCAATCTGCGGTTTTTCGCCATCAAACCAGGATGCAAGTAGGTTAGGATGACCAGGAAAGAAGCGCCAAAGCAGCGGCATTAACCCTTTGTTGCTCAAGATACTTTTCCATAACGGCTCCACCCATTGCTCGCGGCGCTTGCGCAGCAGCGGACCGTTATCGTCACGCATCATCCACTCCAGCGGATACAGCTTAAATGCACGCTGGATGACATTATCATCAAGATCGGTCAGTACACCGCCGACGCCCAAACCGAGATCTTCAATGTAGATAAACCGTGACTCCTGCCCTGCCTGCTGGGCGCAGTCCTGCAAGTACAGCACGGTACTCCTGTCTTCATCGGTGTCCTGACAACAGCAGAAATAAAACGGTTCCCGACTGTAAAGCTCACTAAAGCGCGAAATCAGGCGTTCCTGAATGGCATTGTACTGATCGGCATCACGCGGAATAATGCCGCTGCGCCGGGCATCTTCCAGCCACAGCCACTGGAAATAAGCCGATTCATACAACGAGGTTGGCGTATCGGCGTTGTACTCCAGCAGCTTCACCGGCGCATTGCCACACCAGGCAAAATCCATCCGACCATACAGCGAAGGATCGCGTGCGCGCCAGCTTTCAGCGATCACATCCCAGTACAGCGGTGGGATCGCCAGTTGCGTCAGGATCTCTTCGTCTTGAACCGCACGATCCACCACCTCAAGGCACATCTGATGCAATTCCGCAGTTGGTTTTTCGATCTGCTCTTCTATCTGACGCAGAGTAAAGCGGTAAGCCCGACTCTCATCCCAATAAATTTCATTATCGATGATATGAAAGTCGAAACCGTTGTCGGCGGCGATCTGGTCCAGATCCCGTCGTACAGGAACGTTGTGTCTCAGCATGATTAGCCTCCCCAGTGCCCACGGGCGCTGGAAGAACGACCATAGCCGCCGCGAGAAACAGTTGACGCTTTTCTGGTGGTAAAGCCGCCCGAGGAGTAAGACTCTTTTTTGCCAGAACCGGAGCGCCAGGAGTAATCACCGGAAGTATTGCGCCAGACGGGGCGGGAAGCAAATGAGGATCCACCGCTGTTATAAACGAACGGCTCATCGCGATCTTTACGAATAACCCGGCTTAATAAAAATCCAGAAATGACCGGGATCCAACTCTGTTCAACATTGTCGTAGTAGCAATTTTCGTACTTAGACTGACAATTCTGCTGAGTCATATTCTTCGGAACATCGGCATAAAATGCCGCTTTGGCATTGTTCCAGCCATGAGCACAGATATCTGAATTATTACCGTCATCAATACAATCCTGCACTGTCGAGTAAAACGTTCCGTCACCGTCGTTATCGACATCACCACTATCGCCACAACCTTTCAATACAAAAAAAGCTGCACCGCCCATTAGCGCCAACGTTAAGTATTTTTGTGCGTAGCGATTGCGTCGCGGCTCAAAAGGATTATTAGGTCTTCCAATGCGACTGATCGCTCCGTGACCAATTTTACTGTTATTTCTTGATTTGCGTTTTCTGGCCATGATCGTCCATTACCATGTCATACAAGCTGCGTTAAAAATACCGCCAGCCAGCGCGGCGGTTCCCATAAACATTCCTGCTGCGGTATTGTGATTAATAATTTTTTCGCTTAATGCTGGCATATAAAGTCTGACGCCAGCAAAAACGAGTAACTGAATCACCAGTGCGATCCCGCCCCAGGCAAAATAATCCGGAATACTCACCGCATTGATTGCCGCACTAGATAATGGGATCACGTAACCCAACAATGTACCACTGAACGCCAGTGCCGCCGCGGTATTATTGTTTTTAATTAACTGCCATTCGTTGTGCGGTGTAATTTTGGAGTAGATAAACAGAAAAATAATCACCATAGCTACGCCAATAAAAAAATAGGCGCTAAAGGCAAGAAGTGAATCCAGTATATGCATCGTAAACGTCCTTGTAATTAACCAATAATATGAAGTGATGTCAGTGGGATATCAACACCCAGTGCGCGCGAAAATAACCACTCCGGCTCGCCGAGATCGTTAAAAGATTCCTCACCATTTAACAGCAAATATTCACAGGTATCTTCGGTCACCTGCCGTTCATAGCCCATGGTAAAATTATGCACTTCCCATTTGGCGTGGTTTTGATTTTCAACTTTTTCCAGCATATAGACGGGTTCGATATTTCCCGGTTCTTCACTGTTAAAAAATCGCTGCCAGCGTTTTTCCTGCCAGTTTAAAGTCATTGCCCCCATCGCTTTGGCGTTGATCGCTTCGCGCCAGTGGCTCTCTTTGCTGATACCGTAGCTCTCTTCATAGACAAAGAGCTTGATATCATCAATGTCATCAATATCTTCGCCGCCGGTGGTATTGATTTGCAGAAATTCATCGCCCGAAGTGTAGTAGCGGAAAATCTGACTACCGCCGCCCAGATCGATGTGGCTGACAGCGGCTACCGTAAATTCTTCACCCGGCAGCGCAATCAGCAATTCATCTTCCAGCAAACGAAACACTAACGTGTCGAGCGTAAAGCCGCTATTGAGATGAAGTCCCAGCGGGCCGCGTGCGATTACAGGTTTATCATCCTTACCAAACAGACGCTTGAAAAAACTTGTCATATGCTTCCCTCAATGTCCTGCCATGCCACTTCTTCAGCCAAAATACGGTTATTGCCAATAAGATGCAGCCACATACCGCCTTTAACTTCCGTTGCAATGACTGGATTCAGTTCCATTCCCCTACCATTTTTACAACTGCTTATTCCCAGGACGGTGGCATCATGATGAAGTTTCATATAATGCATCAATGCGCCATAACGCATTGAGGTAACCCGTTCAGGAATCGGTAAAACAAACCCCGTATCCCCCAGCATTGGATTCATAATCGATGCCACTGATTGAGATGAACCGGGATCTTGTATTGAACGGGAAAGTTGTTCTGCTGAAATATTTCGCACTATTTCAATACGTTGACAATGAACCTCTAATAAACGAGCGTAGCGTTCATCTTCCAGATAAGCGACGATATGGCATCTTTCAGGAATAAAATCCGCCAGGGATAGTGCGGTCGTGAACGTCTGCTCATCAGTTTGCGAAAAGATGATGACACTTTGGCAATTTGCCAGTCCCATGCGGGTATGTTCATGCGGATCATTAAAATTACTAATACGAATGAAATCGACCCAATTATTTCCAGGCATCGGATGTTGAATATCATCCCGCTCACACAAAAGTACCCGGCCAAATGCTCTTCGGGAATCAAACAACAATAATGAAATCATCTTTTCAGTCTGATGCCCGCGCCATCCAATGACCAGCATATGGTTGCGCAAATTGCTGTAGTCGCCCATTCCCGTCATTCCTTTCGCCAATATGTCTTGCACTAATGCAATGACTTTTCCCATTAAAGCGCCAAATAAACCAACACTCACAGGAATCTGCCAGAGCGCTGTGAACAGACGTCCCCCCACCGTTTGGGGTGTGATATCACCAAACCCCAGCGTTGATCCCACAACCGAGCAGTAATAAATAAAATTACTCAGTTGACCTACCAACGCCTCTTCATGCAACGCAGTTAACACCAGATAACAAAACAGATACTGTCCTGTAAATAATCCAGTCAATGCCGGCCAGGTAAGCCTGGAAAGGTGACGTCGGCAGGTTTTAATGATCCAGGAGAAGAACATTACTCGCCCTGTTGGCGTTGCAGTCTTGCTAATACATCCTGGGCGCTACTTTTGTTGCTACCGCCAATTCCGGCTTCCGCCAGTTTTTCATCAAGATCGCGACCATCTGCCACTTTTTCCAGCTGTGCGGCAGCATCCAGGCGAGCTTGACGTTCGGCCTGACGCGTTTGCAGACGCTTTAAGGATTCTGCCGCTGTCGAAACGCTGGAAGATGCGCCAACAGTAGAGGTCGTTACGGCCTGTTGTGCACGCTGCATGGCTTCAGTAGCTTTAACGACTTCCATTTGTTGCTCAAACTGAGCGATACGCTGCGCTGTCGCTGTAACTGCTTTTTCCACGCCATCACGAGAGACTTCCAGATTCGACAACACTTGCTCTTCAGCGGTAATAAGATTCTCAAGGCGCGCGATTTCTTCAGCAACTTCGTTAATCAACGACGGATTAACGTTCTTGCTTAACGCTTCCAGCGCACGAGCTTCCAGACTGGCTTTACGCTCACGTAAATCTTTCAGTTTATCGTTGCTCAATTTCACTCTTGCCAGTAGATCGACACGTGATTTACCGGCCTTATCCAGTTCTGCTTTGGCATCGCGTATATGCTGTTCAAGCATTCTAACGCCCTGTGCTTCTTCAATGGATTCTTCCGCTTGCGAGATCACCGATTTACCCAGCGTAAATAAAGTTTTTAAAATTCCCATAAATACCTGTCCTTGTAATTAGTGTGAATATTCTTCTGTAATTTCAGCAAGATCCAAAGCGTTATCTACCAGCGTGGTTATCTCAAGCAGGATATCTTCAAGAGAAGATTTAAGCGATAACGCCCCGAAAACAATGTAATACTCTTCCTGTTGCACGCTGGAGATCCCTACCGATGACAACGGCATCATCTTCTGATTTCTTAATAAGAAGGTATTAAATTCATCTGGATTGTTGATACTACTTACCGGGCAAATAAAGGTTTCGATAATCATTTGGCGGGAAGTAAAAAGAATATTGATTTGCAAATCGCCATAATCATTCATTTTAATAATTAATGCGTTTTCATTATTTGTTATATCAATATTTTGTTCAGGTACAGTTTGCAGCGCCGTAGCCAGCGCCAACGGATTCCATGTCATATATTATTCCATAGTGATTAAGTTGAAATATTAATAATATAAATATTTGTAGCACGTAATTATCTTACCAGCTCCAGACAAAAAAAAACCATCCAAATATGGATGGTTTTTCATAATTCAGAGAAATTAGCTGCGCTGACGCACCGCTTCAAATAAGCAAATGCCGGTCGCTACCGAAACGTTCAGCGAAGAAACGCTTCCTGCCATTGGGATGCTGATCAACTCGTCGCAATGTTCACGAGTCAGGCGACGCATACCTTCACCTTCCGCGCCCATCACCAGTGCCAGCCGTCCGGTCATTTTGCTCTGATAGAGCGTATGATCCGCCTCTCCTGCCGTACCGACGATCCAAATATTCTCTTCCTGCAACATACGCATGGTGCGCGCCAGGTTAGTCACCCGAATCAGCGGAACGCTTTCTGCCGCGCCGCAGGCCACTTTTTTCGCCGTGGCGTTGAGCTGTGCGGAGCGATCTTTCGGCACAATCACCGCATGAACGCCAGCTGCGTCCGCGCTGCGCAGGCACGCGCCGAGGTTGTGCGGATCGGTTACACCGTCGAGGATCAGCAGGAACGGCTGATCGAGCGAAGCGATCAGATCCGGCAGATCGTTTTCCTGATACTGACGTCCTGGCTTCACACGGGCGATAATGCCCTGATGCACGGCACCGTCGCTTTTCTCGTCGAGATATTGGCGGTTTGCCAGCTGGATAACCACGCCCTGGGACTCAAGGGCGTGAATCAGCGGCAACAGACGTTTATCTTCACGGCCTTTTAAAATAAAGACTTCCTGAAAACGTTCAGGGGCGCGCTCCAGCAGGGCCTGCACTGCGTGGATGCCGTAAATCATTTCGCTCATTAATGTACTCGTTGTTTACGTTTTGCCTGATGCGCTACGCTTATCAGGCCTACATGATCCCTGCAATGTATTGAATTTGCGTGATTATGTAGGCCGGATAAGGCGTTCACGCCGCATCCGGCATGAACAAAGCGCATTTTGTCAGCAATCTGACCCTCTTCTGTTTGAAGAGGGTAATGATCACTCTGCCACTTTTTTCTTCGCCGCACGCTTCGCTTTGGTCGCTGCGGCTATTTTCTGCGTTTTCGCCGATGGCTTTTTCGCTTTTCTCGCGTCTTTCTTCGCCGCTTTCGGCTTCGTTTTTTTCTCGCCGCGGAAAGCGCTGTCTGGCTCAAAGTTTACCTTTTTACCAACCTGACGACGCTTGCCGCCTTTTTTGCCTGCATCGCCTTTTTTCGCTTTCTCGCGCGCCGTTTTACCGACGTTGCGCGGTGCGCGTTCGCTGGAGATCAGGCTAAAGTCGATTTTGCGCTCGTCCATATTTACCGCTTCGACGCGCACTTCCACGCGATCGCCCAGGCGATAAGTCTGGCCGCTGGATTCACCCATCAGGCGTTGTCCTACCTGGTCAAAGCGATAGTAGTCATTGTCCAGCGAAGAGACATGGACCAGACCATCGATGAACAAGTCATCCAGGCGAACAAAGAAGCCAAAACCAGTGACGCTGGAAATTACGCCTTTAAAGACGTTACCTACCTGGTCGAGCATGAAGTCACACTTCAGCCAGTCAGCCACATCGCGCGTTGCTTCGTCGGCACGACGTTCCGCCATCGAACAGTGCTGACCCAGTTGCAGCATCTCTTCCATCGAATAATGGTAGCCGCCGGTTTCAGTGGTATTCCCCTGATGCCCCTGCTCTTTCGCCAGCAGATACTTAATGGCGCGGTGGAGCGTCAGATCAGGATAACGACGAATCGGCGAAGTAAAGTGCGCATAGGACTGCAATGCCAGACCGAAGTGACCGCGGTTTTCCGGATCGTAAATCGCTTGTTTCATCGAGCGCAACAGCATGGTTTGCAGCATTTCTGCGTCAGGACGGTCAGCAACCGATTCCAGCAGTTCCGCGTAGTCACGCGGTTCCGGCTTGTTACCGCCAGGCAATTCCAGCCCCAGTTCCGCCAGCACTGAACGGAAAGAGGTTATCGCTTCGGTGCTCGGCTTGTCGTGAATACGGAACAGTGCCGGTTCTTTGGCCTTCTCAACGAAACGCGCCGCCGAGATATTCGCCAGAATCATGCACTCTTCAATTAACTTGTGTGCGTCGTTACGCTGGGTCTGTTCGATACGCTCAATACGGCGTTCAGCGTTGAAAATGAACTTCGCTTCTTCGCTCTCAAACGAGATCCCGCCGCGTTCTTCACGGGCTTTATCCAGCACTTTATAGAGGTTATGCAGCTCTTCGAGATGCTTAACCAGCGGGGAGTACTGCTCGCGCAGATCCTGATCGCCCTGCAGAATATGCCAGACTTTGGTGTAGGTCAGACGCGCGTGAGAGCTCATCACCGCTTCATAGAATTTGTAGCCGGTCAGGCGGCCTTTCGACGAAATGGTCATCTCACACACCATACACAGGCGGTCTACCTGCGGGTTGAGCGAGCACAGGCCGTTAGAGAGCACTTCCGGCAGCATCGGGATAACCTGCGAAGGGAAGTAGACCGACGTACCACGGTTACGCGCTTCTCTATCCAGCGGTGTTGGCGGACGCACATAGTAACTGACGTCGGCAATTGCGACCCACAAACGCCAGCCGCCGCCGCGTTTTTTCTCGCAGTAAACTGCATCGTCAAAGTCACGGGCGTCTTCGCCATCAATGGTGACCAGCGGTAAATCGCGCAGATCGACACGGCCAGCTTTCGCCTCTTCCGGTACTTCTTCTTTCAGCCCGGCAACCTGTTGCTCAACAGCCTGCGGCCAGATGTACGGAATTTCATGGGTACGCAGGGCGATATCAACCGCCATGCCGGTGCCCATATTATCGCCCAGCACTTCGACGATTTTACCCACCGCTTTGGTACGGCGAGTCGGGCGTTGGGTCAGTTCAACCACCACCACAAAGCCCATCCGCGCGCCCATGATCTGATCGGGCGGGATTAAGATATCGAAGCTCAAACGACTGTCGTCAGGAACCACAAAGCCGACACCCGCTTCGGTAAAGTAGCGACCAACAATCTGGCTGGTTTTTGGTACCAGTACGCGGACAATACGCGCTTCACGGCGGCCTTTACGGTCAGCGCCCAGCGGCTGTGCCAGCACCTGATCGCCATGAATGCATGTTTTCATCTGCTCGCTGGAGAGATACAAATCATCTTTACGCCCTTCAACCCGCAGAAAGCCGTAGCCATCACGGTGGCCAATAACGGTACCTTTCACCAGGTCGAGGCGTTCCGGCAGCGCATAGCACTGACGGCGAGTGAAGACCAGTTGACCATCGCGCTCCATCGCGCGCAGGCGGCGACGCAGGCCTTCAAGCTGCTCTTCGCCTTCAATGTGCAGTTCTACCGCCAGCTCATCACGGCTGGCCGGTTTTTCACGTTTGGTTAAATGTTCGAGGATAAATTCCCGACTAGGGATGGGATTCGCGTATTTTTCAGCTTCGCGTTCCTGGAAAGGATCTTGTGACATCTCGGTTCCTCCGTTGTCATCTCTGATGAAGATTTTCGTCACTCCACCAGCAATAATTTATAAAGCGGTTGATTCTCTTCAACCAAATCGGCAAGCGTGTAGTTATCCAGTTCCGTAAGAAAACTTTGCACGGCCTTAGAAAGTGCCTGTTTCAACCGACAGGCAGGTGTAATGTGGCAAAACTCACTGCTGCAATTCACCAGCGATAAAGGTTCCAGCTCGCGCACCACATCACCAATACGTATCGCACTCGCCGGTTTCCCCAGGCGAATGCCGCCATTTTTTCCACGAACAGCAGTCACGTAGCCGGCACGACTAAGTTGATTGATTATTTTGACCATATGATTACGGGAGACGCCGTAGACGTCAGTCACTTCAGAAATACTGGTCATCCGCCCTTCTGGCAATGACGCCATGTAGATCAGCGCACGTAATCCGTAATCAGTGAAACTCGTTAACTGCACATCAACCTCAAAAGGGAAAGCGGGAAAAAATACATTTATATTGATGATAAACCAGCCACAAGCTGTGTCGCTAATTTATTTCAGTTCGGGGAAGGAAAAAAGCGAGGATTTAACACTGTGTCGGATAGCGTAATGGCTTACCCGACACAGCAATGTATCACACTGTTAGCCCGGCAGGCAAAATATCTGCCAGGCGTACCAGAATTACGCGTCGAACGGGTCGCGCAGAATCATGGTTTCAGTACGATCCGGGCCGGTAGAGATGATATCGATCGGCACACCGGTCAGTTCTTCAATACGCTTGATGTAGTTCAGTGCCGCCTGCGGCAGACCGCTACGATCTTTCACGCCGAAGGTGGATTCAGACCAGCCCGGCATGGTTTCGTAAATCGGCTCTACACCTTTCCAATCGTCTGCTGCCAGCGGTGTGGTAGTCACTTCGCGACCATCCGGCATACGGTAAGCCACGCAGAGTTTCACCTCTTTCAGGCCATCCAGAACGTCCAGTTTGGTCAGGCAGAAGCCAGACAGGGAGTTCAGCTGTACCGCACGACGAACGGCAACGGTGTCCAGCCAGCCGGTACGACGACGACGACCCGTAGTTGCGCCGAATTCGTTACCCTGCTTGCAGAGGAACTCACCAGTTTCATCAAACAGTTCGGTCGGGAACGGACCTGCACCTACACGAGTGGAGTAAGCTTTGAGGATACCCAGAACGTAATCAACATAACGCGGGCCCAGGCCGGAACCGGTCGCCACGCCACCTGCAGTGGTGTTGGAAGAAGTTACGTACGGATAAGTACCGTGGTCGATATCCAGCAGCGTACCCTGCGCACCTTCGAACATGACGAAATCGCCACGCTGACGCGCCTGGTCGAGCAGGTCAGAAACGTCAACCACCATAGAAGTCAGGATGTCGGCAACAGCCATCGTATCATCCAGAACTTTCTGGTAATCAACCGCTTCAGCTTTGTAGTAGTTAACCAACTGGAAGTTGTGATATTCCATCACTTCTTTCAGTTTTTCAGCGAAGGTTTCTTTGTCGAAAAGGTCGCCAACACGCAGACCACGACGTGCCACTTTATCTTCATAAGCAGGCCCGATACCACGACCCGTGGTGCCGATCGCTTTCGCGCCGCGCGCTTTCTCACGCGCGTTATCCAGCGCAACGTGATAATCAAGGATCAGCGGACATGCTTCAGACAGCAGCAGACGCTCACGAACGGGGATGCCACGGTCTTCCAGTTCTTTCATCTCTTTCATCAGCGCGGCCGGAGACAGCACAACACCGTTACCGATGATGCTGGTTACATTCTCGCGGAGAATACCTGATGGAATAAGATGGAGAACGGTTTTTTCACCGTTGATTACGAGAGTATGGCCTGCGTTGTGACCGCCCTGGTAGCGTACAACATATTTAGCCCGTTCAGTCAGAAGATCGACGATCTTACCTTTACCTTCGTCACCCCATTGGGTGCCCAGTACGACGACGTTGTTACCCATTTTTCAAAATCACCGTTTGCTTAAAAATGGATTCTACCATCGCTTTTTCAGAGTTACAGCACTTTTTGCACTCAAAAATGACCTCGATCAGTCTGTTTTTTGTTCAGCCAATCGTTTTCCTCAACATGTAGTAGACCACAACGCCCGCAACCACAAGTCCACCGCCAAAACGACGTAAAATATTATCGGGCAAATTGGTCATCGCAGCGATCATCTTCTTCCATGCCTTCGGGTAAAGCATCGGCCCTAAACCTTCCAGCACCAAAACCAGGGCAAGCGCCAGCCAGATTGTCGAATTCATTCATTATCCTTATAGAAAAAGAAAACCACCGACATCCCTGAGGATGCGGTGGCTTTATTGACCTGTACCGCAGTCGTTATATTAACGCGTTGCGGAAGTCGGCGTCTTCATGTAGCGGAAGAAATCGCTGTCCGGGCTCATGACCATCACGTCCTGATTGCCGGAGAAGCTGTTCTCATAAGCACGCAGGCTACGGATGAATGCGTAGAAGTCCGGATCTTTACTGAATGCATCAGCAAACAGTTTGGCTGCTTCTGCATCGCCTTCACCACGCATGATGCGGCCCTGACGCTCAGCTTCTGCCAGCGTTCTGGTCACTTCATAGTCGGCAGTCGCGCGCAGTTTTTCCGCTTCTTCCTGACCTTGTGAACGGTGACGACGTGCTACCGCTTCACGCTCGGCGCGCATACGGTTGTAGATCGCTTCAGACACTTCGGTCGGCAGGTTGATCTGCTTGATACGCACATCGACAACTTCAATACCCAGCGCCGCCATACTGTTCGGGTTGATGACCGGAACTTTGCCCTTCGTCTCAGCCGTTACGCGCTCTGCCGCTTCGGCAATGGCGTTATCCGCTGCCGGGGTAGTAACTTCATCTTCTGTACCCGCAGAACCGGAGTTTAGCGCGTCACGCACTTCCAGGGTCAGACGACCACGGGAATCGGTGACGATATCTTTAACATCCAGACGACCAATTTCAGAACGCAGACGGTCAGAGAACTTACGTTTCAATAGCACTTCCGCTTGCGAAATGTCGCCACCACCCGTTGCCAGGTAGTAACGGCTGAAATCGCTGATGCGCCATTTGATGTAAGAGTCGACGATCAGGTCTTTCTTCTCTTTGGTCACAAAGCGGTCGGCCTGGTTGTCCATGGTCTGAATACGTGCGTCGAGCATTTTCACCGTTTCAATGAACGGTATCTTGAAATGCAGACCCGGCTCATAAACCAGAGGTTTGTTGTCATCGTCACGCAGTACCTTACCAAAACGCAGCGTAATACCGCGCTCACCTTCTTTGACGACAAAGACAGACATGTAAAGCACTACCAGCACGATGATGATAATCGCGATAACTGACTTACGCATCGTTATTCCCCCTGACGCTGGTAGTCGTTACGCTGCGCGTTAGCGCGGCGTTGGTCCATAATATCGCCCTGACTGGTGGACGACGTGTTGCTTGCTCCACTGGTTGTGGAGGAAGAGGCTGGCGGCAGACGCAGCAGATTGCTGGCACCGTTATCGCTCTTCGCCGCAGGGGCGTTACCACCTTTCAGCATCTGGTCTAACGGCAGAACCATCAGGTTGCCACCTTTATCGTTAACCAGCACTTTGCGGGTGTTGCCCAACACTTTTTCCATCGTCTCGATATACAGACGCTCGCGGGTAATTTCCGGCGCAGCTTTATATTCCGGCAGAAGTTTAGCAAAGCGTGCCACTTCACCCTGGGCTTCCAGGATAGTCTGAGCCTTGTACGCACGCGCCTCTTCGAGGATACGTTGCGCCTGACCGTTCGCACGCGGCTGAACTTCGTTGGTATACGCTTCTGCTTCACGAATGTATTGCTGTTCGTTTTCACGCGCGGCAATCGCATCGTCAAACGCCGCTTTTACTTCTTCCGGCGGACGAGCTGCCTGGAAGTTGACGTCCAGCAGAGTGATACCCATGTCATACGGACGAATCGTCTCTTCCAGTTCGCGCTGAGTATCGCTACGAATCACGGTACGACCTTCCGTCAGAATGCGGTCCATGGTGTATTTACCGATAACCCCACGCAGGGCGCTGTCGGTAGCCTGACGCAGGCTGTCATCCGGGCTGGTCACGCTATACAGATATTTTTCCGGATTGGTGACGCGGTACTGTACGTTCATCTCAACGCGCACCACGTTTTCGTCCGACGTCAGCATCACACCGGAAGCAGCCAGTTCACGCACGGCTTCCACGTTCACCGGTTTGACTTCGTCGATAAACGTCGGTTTCCAGTTCAGACCCGGCTCAACCAGATGGCTGAATTTACCAAAGCGTGTTACCACGCCGCGTTCGGCTTCTTTAATGGTGTAGAAACCACTGGCCGCCCAAATAATGACAATCGCTGCCGCTGCGATGGTAACGACACGACCGCCAAGCTGCGGGCGCGGGCCTTGCGATGAATTACCACCGCCAGATCCGGTGCCTTTACCGCCGCCCAGACCACCGAGCTTTTTGCTCAGTTTGCGGAAGATATCATCTAAATCAGGTGGCCCTTGATCGCGACCGCCTTTGTTTCCATTTCCCTCAGAGTTGCCGCCAGGTTTGCTGCTTCCCCACGGGTCGCGGTCTTGTCCGTTATTACCGGGCTGATTCCACGCCATGTTTGTGCTCCATATTTGTTATGCGGTGATCCCTGTTGTCTTTCGACGCCAGAGGATATGACTCCACGCTTCAGACGCTACGCCGTTAGATCAAGTAATCGATCAACGCCGGTTCTTGTTTGCAGAGGCGACGCCAGTCAACGATCGGCATACGAACTTGCAGACTTACGCTGCCGTCCTCCTCCATCCACTCTTTTTCTATTGCCTGAAGCTGATAAAAACGACTTCTCAGACGCCCTTCCTGCGGCGGCAGACGCAATGTATGCTGCGCCACCTCGCCGGAAAGCCGCTCCGTCAAAGCCTGAAAAAGCTGTGGTATCCCCGCTCCGGTCTGCGCAGAAAGCCAGACACGGATCGGTTTGTTCTCTTCGTCCCGATCAATACGCGGTTCAAAATCTTCCAGCATATCGATCTTGTTCATCACCAGCAGGGTTGGGATCTCGTGAGCATCGATCTCTTCAAGAACCGTATTCACCGCTTCGATGTTTTCTTGTACTCGCACATCTGCCGCGTCAATGACGTGCAGCAGCAATGTGGCTTGCCGCGTCTCTTGTAACGTGGCTTTAAATGCCGCCACCAGATCGTGCGGCAGGTGGCGAATAAACCCTACGGTATCTGCCAGCACGGTTTCACCGACATCCGCGACGTCAATACGCCGCAACGTCGGGTCGAGGGTGGCAAACAACTGGTCTGCCGCATAGACCCGCGCTTCGGTGATGCGATTGAAAAGGGTAGATTTACCGGCGTTGGTATATCCCACCAGCGAAACAGTAGGAACGTCGGCTTTGATACGCGATTGCCGCCCCTGCTCACGCTGTTTTTCAACTCTTTCCAGGCGCGACTGTATCTGCACGATGCGATTACGCAACAAACGACGGTCGGTTTCGAGCTGGGTTTCACCCGGACCACGCAAACCGATCCCGCCTTTCTGTCTTTCAAGGTGGGTCCAGCCACGCACCAGGCGCGTAGCCAGATGGCGCAACTGCGCCAGCTCAACCTGCAACTTACCCTCATGGGTACGCGCACGTTGGGCGAAAATATCTAAAATAAGGCCGGTGCGGTCGATAACACGACACTCGCACAAACGCTCCAGGTTACGCTCTTGCGCCGGGCTCAGGGCATGGTCAAAAAGAACGACCGAAGCACCCGTCGCTTTGACAGCTTCCGCAATTTCAACTGCTTTACCTTCACCTACAAAATACTTTGGGTGCGGCGCTTTACGGCTACCGGTAATCACCTGCAATGCTTCGACACCGGCGGAAGAAACCAGAGATTCAAACTCCTGGAGGTCTTCCATATCTTTGTCTTGCGTAAAATAGATGTGTACCAGTACCGCCTGCTCACCAGCATCATAACGGTCAAACAAGCGTATAACCCTCTAAATAGATCAGCGGGGAACGCAGGATCGCTGGCTCCCCGTGTAAAAAAAACAGCATGAAACCTTATTCGGTTTCTTCGCTGTCCTGTTGCGCGGAAGTATTCTGCGCGCTGCTACCATGATGATAGTTACTGCTGGTACCGCCACCGGCGTTGTTACTGTGATGAGAAACCGGGCGAGACGGGACAACAGTAGAAATCGCGTGCTTGTAAACCATCTGGCTGACCGTGTTTTTCAACAGGATCACGAACTGATCAAAAGACTCGATTTGTCCTTGCAGCTTAATACCATTCACCAAATAAATAGAAACTGGAACACGTTCCCGACGCAGTGCGTTCAGGAACGGATCTTGTAAAGATTGCCCCTTAGCCATTCTCTCTTTTCCTTATATGCTTATTTGTACTTTGAACCTTTCGATTCTGAAAAAATTGCGCACGATACGTCTCAATTGTACACATTCAGCCTGCGATAGCACCAACAACCTGTAATACTTCGTCACGCGCCTGTTCTGGTTTTTCACTGTCAAGCCAGTGAACCCCTTCCCAACCACGCAGCCAGGTTATCTGCCGCTTCGCCAACTGTCTCGTGGCGCAAACACCTCGATAAACCATTTCATCGTATGAGATTTCGCCTTCAAGGTAAGACCACATCTGGCGATAACCCACGCAACGAATGGAAGGCAAGTCCGTATGCAAATCTCCTCGGGCAAAAAGCGCCCGGACTTCTGCTTCAAAACCTGAAGCCAACATCTGATGAAAACGCTGCTCAATTCGTTGATGGAGCAGTTCACGGCTCGCCGGGGCGATGGCGAACTGATGCACCTGATACGGTAGAGCGTCTCCTGACGTTTGCGTCAGTTCCGTTAAAGTTTTACCCGAAATGAAAAAAACTTCCAGTGCCCGGGAAAGCCTTTGTGGATCATTTGGATGAATCCTTGCTGCCGCAACCGGATCGATCTCCTGAAGTTGACGATGCAATGACTCCCAACCTTGCTCTGCCGCCTGTTGCTCAATTCTGGCCCGCACTTCGGAGTCCGCCGACGGTAGCGGCGACAACCCTTCCAGCAATGCCTTGAAATACAACATCGTACCGCCCACTAATAGTGGGATCCGCCCCGCCGCGGTGATATCGGCCATTTCCGCCAGCGCATCGCGGCGAAAATCAGCGGCCGAATAAGCCTGCGACGGATCGCGAATATCCAGCAATCGGTGCGGCGCGGCGAGTAACTCTTCAGCGTTCGGCTTCGCCGTCCCGATATCCATCCCTTTGTAAATAAGGGCAGAATCAACGCTTATCAACTCTACTGGTAAAATTTTACGCAGCTCAATGGCTAACGCCGTTTTACCGGAGGCCGTCGGCCCCATCAAAAAAATCGCCTTAGGCAGGCTCGCCTTACTGATATCACTCATCTTTCAGGGCTTTTATCGCCGGATGTAAATCAACAGATTGTAACAGACCACCCGGCGGCGTTTTCACAAGTTGCGGACATAACCGTTCCACGTCCGCCAGCAGGGTGATGGCCTGTGCCATTGACCACTGCGCATGTTCGCTCATCAGATTTCGTGCAATCCACTGCGCAATATTGCCAGGTTCGAATACGGACTGCTTCGCCAGGTAGCCTATCAGTTCAGGAATCAAGATTTGTAAATTTTGTTGGCGTAAGGGTAAAGGCACGGCCCTGATGGTCACATACTGTGCATCGGACTGGAAATCAATACCCAATTCCGCCAGGGCAGACTGCGCTTTTTCTAATGCCGATTTTTCTTCGCCAGAAACTTTTAGCCGCAACGGAATAAGCAACGGCTGAGCGCAAACTGGCGTTTCACCCGGCGTCAACTGCGCCTGACGCAGCCAACGTTCTGCCACTGGCAGGGCTAAAAGTGAAATGTTGCCGTCGCGCTCCAGCAACGCACAGTCGGAATGGACGATAGTCAGTACCCGACCAAAACTCTGACTGTTCGCCGCAAGCGCTGGCTCCTGCGGTTCAGGTGCTTTTGGTTTTTGCATCGGCGCAGGCGTTTGCAAAAGCTGGCGATACACTTCACCTTGCTGTTTCTGGTAGCCTGGCTGCGCATTCGGCCAGGAAGCTGCTGGACGACCACCAGAGGCGGGCGCAGGAGAGTAGCGGGGGGCTACCGGTTCACGAACTGCCGGTTCAGCAAAATGATTACGCCCGGCGGCCACGCGGTTCTCCGGAATGGTGCGCGGTGCAGGTTGAGGTTCATCGTCCAGTGGCAGCGGCGTTTCCAGCTGTTGTTGTAGCACACTCAGCACGCCCTGATAGATAAAGTCGTGCACCAGACGCGACTGATGGAAACGCACTTCGTGTTTGGCGGGGTGCACGTTGACGTCCACTTGATGTGGGTCGATCTCCAGATACAACACAAATGCCGGTTGCTGATCGGCACCCAGTTTGTTTTCGCAGGCCTGACGGATCGCATGATTGATCAGGCGATCGCGCATCATGCGACCATTCACGTAGCAATACTGAATTTCTGCCAGTGTGGGCGTGGTGTGGTTTGGATCTGCCACCCAACCGCGCAGCGTGAGATCGCCGTGCTGCCATTCAATCGCCAGCGCATGTTCGAGAAAAGCGGTGCCGCAAATCGCGCCTAAACGCCGTTCTTTTTGCCCGCCTTCCGGCACTGCGCGGTACTGGCGAACTATTTTGCCGTTATGCGACAGATTGATAGTGACGTCGAAACGCGCCAGCGCAATGCGGCGGATGATTTCATCAATATGGTTAAATTCGGTTTTCTCGGTACGCAGGAATTTGCGCCGCGCCGGGGTATTGTAGAACAGATCCAGCACTTCCAGCGTCGTTCCCACCGGATGCGCCGCAGGTTTAACAGTCACGTCCATATCGCGCCCTTCGGCATATGCCTGCCAGGCTTCCTGCTGATCTACGGTGCGCGAAGTGAGCGTCAGACGGGAAACTGAACTGATACTCGCCAGCGCCTCACCGCGGAACCCCAGGCTGATAATAGCTTCGAGATCGTCCAGAGAGGCGATTTTACTGGTAGCATGACGCGCCAGCGCCAGCGCCAGTTCATCTTTTTTGATACCGCAGCCGTTATCACGAATGCGGATAAGTTTCGCCCCACCGCGTTCGATATCAATATCAATACGCGTCGCACCCGCATCGAGGCTGTTTTCCACCAGTTCTTTGACTACCGACGCAGGTCGCTCGACCACCTCACCTGCGGCAATCTGGTTCGCCAGTTGTGGCGGTAAGACCTGAATTGGCATCAATCATCCTTAGTTTGGCAGCGTGCGATCTGGCGTCGTCACCGTGCTGGCCGTTTGTGCCGTTGCCCCCTGCGGCGCAGATTGCATCGGATGCGCAAGGAAATAATTGCGCAGGCCTTTGTAAATGGCTTCTGCCAGCTGTTGTTGGTAATCGTCGCTCGCCAGCAAACGTTCTTCGCTGTTGTTGCTGATAAAACCGGTTTCGACCAGTACTGATGGGATATCCGGCGAACGCAGAACGCCAAGGCTGGCGTGTTCTGGTCGACGTTTATGTATTTCGCCAATGCGTTGCAACTGGCTGATCATACTGGTCGCTACATCATACCCTACCCGCTGGGAATGACCGAACTGTAAATCCAGCACCGCCTGGCTTAAATAGGGGTCAGACTGACTGTTCGCCAGCACATCGCCCGCCCCGCCCAGCAGCTCCGACTGTTTCTCATGCTGCTCCAGCCAGCTGGCCATTTCGCTGTTGGCGCGACGGTTAGAGAGCACCCATACGGAAGCGCCAGTCGCACTGCGGTTCGGTGCGGCATCAGCGTGAATCGACACGAGGAAATTGGCGTTTTGCTTACGTGCCACATCGCTGCGCCCCATTACCGAGATAAAGTAATCCCCGTCACGGGTTAAAACGCCCTTAAACATCGGATCATCATTGAGTAAAGTACGCAATTTACGCGCGATGGCGATGGTGACATTTTTCTCCCGCGTACCACCAGGGCCGATAGCGCCAGGATCCTGACCGCCGTGTCCGGCATCAATAGCGATGATAATTTTATCGCCTGTGTTAGCCGTCGCGCGCACTGCCGGACGCATTACCGTATTACTGCTGATAACACCCGTAGTGCGGTTACTTTCGGTTTTAAACGGATTACGCGCCGGTTCGCTGACGCGCGGTGCGACAACCGCAGGCGTTTCAACGCGCTTCGCAACCACTGGCGGCGGTGGAGGCGGTGGCGGCGCATCAGCGTTAATCGTAAAGACGACAGTGTAATTGTTACCATTCTGCCGCTTCACCGCTTCGGTTTTACCGTTTTCGGTGAGATCGACCACCAGCCGTAGCGTTTGTGCATCTTTAGGCGTTCCAGAGCGAATCGCCTTCACCAGATTATTACCGCTGAACAACAACGGTAGCCCCTGAATCACACCCGTTTGTTTGATATCGAGCGCCACGGTGCGTTTGTTTTGATGGCTAAACGCGTAATCAGGATCGCCAGTAAAACTCAATGTTATTCGCGCCTGTTGATTACCGTTAGAAACCTGAATATCAGAGAGCGTAGCGGCGCCAGCCTGCGCGCACAGCAGCAGCAACGTCGCTACCAACCAATTTCTGATGCGATACATCATCCCGCCACCTTTCAAAGGTTAACCGGCTAAACGCGCCAGCAACAATTCACCCGCAGAGGAAACCGCGCTCACGCGCGCCTCACGGCCTTGTGCCTGATAATCAATGTGTATTTCGACATCCGGGTCAGGAAGAACACCTGTACCTTGTTGTGGCCACTCCACCAGGCAGATGGCATCGTTAGCAAAATAATCGCGGATCCCCATAAACTCCAGCTCCTCGGGATCGGCAAGGCGGTATAAATCAAAGTGATACACCATTAAGTTGTCGAGCGTATAGGGTTCGACCAGCGTATAAGTGGGGCTTTTGACATTACCCTGATGACCCAGAGCCTGTAAGAAGCCCCGGCTAAAGGTGGTTTTACCTGCGCCTAAATCGCCATACAGATAGATTACAGTCGCGCCATCGCAGGCTTTCGCTACCCGCTCGCCCAGGTCTAATGTTGCCTGCTCATCAGGGAGCGGAATTACTCGATTCATCATGGTTTTTATCAGTCACTTCCGGGTTAACAATACGCTGTAGCGTGGAAAAGAGATCGGTCGCCAGCATTCCGCGCGTTCCAAAACGCGCCGCCAGTACGTCAGCTGCCGTACCGTGTGCGACACAGCCCGCGCACGCTGCATCATACGGCGACAGTTTTTGCCCAAGCAATGCGCCAATAATACCAGAGAGCACATCGCCCATGCCGCCGCTCGCCATGCCTGCATTTCCGGCATCAATAATGCCTAAAGCGTCAGGATGGGCGGCGACCACGGTTCCGGCACCTTTCAGCACCGCTACGCCGCCATAACGTTGTACCAGACGTTGGGCGCAATGTAAGCGGTCACTTTCAATTTCAGCGACGGAACAGCCTAACAACCGTGCGGCCTCACCAGGATGCGGCGTGATCACGCGATTGTGACGCTTATCGGGATTGATTGCCAGCAGGTTCAATGCATCGGCATCCCACAACATCGGTTTGCGAAAATTCTCAACTTTTTGCAGGGCTTTTTTCCCCCACTCTTGCTGGCCCAGACCGGGACCAATCACCACCACATCGGCCCATTCCAGGCTTTCGGTAAGAGAGTCCATAGTCAGTTCATGCACCATCAATTCCGGTCGTGCAGTCAGCAGCGGCGCAATGTTCTCACTGCGGGTCAGTACTCTGACTAAACCAGCGCCAGCACGCAGCGCCGCTTCCCCCGTCATACGAATAGCCCCCGCCGTGCCGTGATCGCCACCAACAATCACCAGCCGCCCGTGATCGCCTTTATGCGAAGTCGGGCGACGCGGTTTCAGCCAGTGAGAAAGTTGTTCTGCCGAAAACCGCTGAATTTTCGTCTCCTGACCTGCCAACCAACTGTCCAGCCCCAGCGAGTCAAAATGCAGTTTTCCGGTAATATCCCGTGCTTTCCCGGTGAGCAAGCCAGGTTTCAGCGCAATAAAAGTGATGGTGTGATCGGCGTTGATCACCGCGCCTGGCGTAGCGCCGGTTTCAGCCAGCAGGCCGGAAGGGATATCAACCGCCACAATCGGCGCAGGGTGAGTATTAGCGTGGTCGATTAACTGGCTAATGGATTCGCGGGGCGCGTGCTGCAATCCGGTACCGAGCAGCGCATCAACAATCAGATCTACTGACTCGGGCCAGACAATATTCGAAGCATGGATCTCGCCTCCCGCGTTTAACCATGCATCGCGTGCCTGCGCGGCCTCTTCCGGCAACGGTTTGTCACTTTCCTGGGCCAGTAGCGTGACATCTATACCGATCGCTTTGGCCAGCCGCGCGACCACGTAGCCATCGCCGCCGTTATTACCATGACCGCACAGCACCAGCCAGTGGCGGGCGTCAGGATAAGCCGAACGACACACCTGGAATGCGGCTTCACCAGCGCGAAGCATCAGTTCATAGAGTGTAAGCCCCAGCGCATCTGCCGCCTCGCGTTCGCCGCGGCGGATATCGTCGGCGTGCCAGACGGTGTGTGGTATACTTACGGGGTTTTTCTTCATTGTATGGTCCGTCATGTCAGAGCCCCTCGATCTCAATCAGTTAGCGCAAAAAATTAAACAGTGGGGGCTGGAACTGGGCTTTCAGCAGGTAGGTATTACCGATACCGATCTCAGCGCGTCCGAGCCCAAACTGCAAGCATGGCTGGACAAACAATACCACGGCGAAATGGATTGGATGGCGCGTCACGGTATGCTGCGCGCCCGCCCCCATGAGTTATTGCCCGGTACGCTGCGCGTCATCAGCGTGCGGATGAATTACCTTCCTGCTAACGCTGCATTTGCCAGCACGCTGAAAAACCCCAAACTCGGCTATGTAAGTCGTTATGCGTTGGGCCGTGACTATCACAAACTTCTGCGCAACCGACTCAAAAAGCTGGGCGAGATGATTCAGCAACATTGTGTTTCGCTGAATTTTAGACCGTTTGTCGATTCTGCGCCTATTCTCGAGCGCCCGTTAGCTGAAAAAGCAGGTCTTGGCTGGACAGGTAAGCACTCACTTATCCTCAATCGCGAGGCCGGTTCGTTCTTCTTTTTAGGTGAATTACTGGTCGATATTCCGCTGCCCGTGGATCAACCGGTCGAGGAAGGATGCGGTAAATGCGTGGCTTGTATGACGATTTGCCCGACCGGCGCCATCGTTGAGCCATATACCGTCGATGCTCGCCGCTGTATCTCTTATCTCACCATTGAACTGGAAGGGGCGATCCCGGAAGAGCTGCGTCCATTGATGGGAAACCGTATTTACGGTTGCGATGACTGCCAGCTTATCTGCCCGTGGAATCGCTATTCGCAACTCACTAAAGAAGACGATTTCAGCCCGCGCAAACCACTACACGCACCGGAACTCATTGAGTTATTCGCCTGGAGTGAAGAGAAGTTTTTAAAAGTCACGGAAGGTTCGGCGATTCGCCGTATAGGTCACCTGCGTTGGCTGCGTAATATCGCCGTGGCATTAGGCAATGCCCCCTGGGATAAAACGATTTTGACAGCGCTGGAAAGTCGTAAAGGTGAGCACCCACTTCTTGATGAGCACATAGCGTGGGCGATTGCGCAGCAAATCGAGAGGCGAAATGCGTGCGTCGTAGAGGTACAACTACCGAAAAAACAGCGTCTGGTTCGGGTCATTGAAAAAGGGTTACCGCGTGACGCCTGATTCATCCACAGCTTGTGAATAAAAATAAAAACGCATTGCAATTCAAGGCGAATAAAATCGTCAAGTGATCGACTCGACAAAACGAGATCTTAATTTTCAACCTATATATCAATAAGTTAAAAAAATACTATTCACCGTGCGAAGTTTCTTTGAAATTAAAATTACGACATGAGGCTGTGGATAACTCTGTTTACAAGAGTTTGTCAGAGACAACAAAAACCAGCAATAACGCATCGCGTCGCTGTGGATATTTTATTGAGAGAAGAATTTGGAGCGGGAAACGAGACTCGAACTCGCGACCCCGACCTTGGCAAGGTCGTGCTCTACCAACTGAGCTATTCCCGCTTGGGTGGTCTGTGCTTTGCAGCACTTTCAAATTTTGGAGCGGGAAACGAGACTCGAACTCGCGACCCCGACCTTGGCAAGGTCGTGCTCTACCAACTGAGCTATTCCCGCTTAATCTTCGTCTTTCGAACCGCTACTGCCTTGGCTGCCTTCACTCACCTTAGTCACTTACTTTTGTAAGCTCCCAAGAATTCGTTCAGTTGCCGCCTTGTCGCAATTCGAAATACTGCGATTGGGTGGTCTGTGCTTTGCAGCACTTTTCAAATTTTGGAGCGGGAAACGAGACTCGAACTCGCGACCCCGACCTTGGCAAGGTCGTGCTCTACCAACTGAGCTATTCCCGCGTACTACTTAATTTTGCTTTCGTAATTTTCGCATTTCTGCGTCGTTACGGGAGGCGCATTATACGAGAAATCTTTTCCTCTGCAACCCCCCTAAAAATTTTTTTTTGAGTTTTTATCTCAAGTGCTGAAATTATCAGCAAGACGTTCAATTTAGCGTCAAAATCACGCCGCCGCAAGTGGATTCCGGCGCTTACGTGACCAGGAAAAATTTTACAGCTTGATAAAATGCTCGCGGTAGTAAGCCAGTTCTGCCACCGACTCACGGATATCATCCATCGCCTGATGCGTCCCCTGCTTGGTAAAACCATCAAGAATTTCCGGCTTCCAGCGGCGCGCCAGCTCTTTCAGTGTGCTGACATCCAGATAGCGGTAGTGGAAGTAGGCTTCCAGCTCCGGCATGTATTTAAACAGGAAGCGACGGTCCTGGCCGATGCTGTTACCACAGATCGGCGATTTACCCGCAGGCACCCACTGTTTTAAAAATTCGAGCGTCGCCAGTTCCGCTTCCCGATCGCCCATCGTGCTCGCTTTCACGCGATCCACCAGCCCGCTGGCGGTATGAGTACGGACATTCCAGTCATCCATCATCGCCAGCTGTTCATCGGACTGGTGTACTGCAATGGTCGGCCCTTCTGCCAGAATATTCAGGTTGGCGTCGGTCACCAGCGTGGCAATCTCAATAATGCGATCGCGCTCGGGATCCAGACCGGTCATCTCAAGATCGATCCAAATCAGGTTGTTTTCATTGGCACTCATGCTATTTTCCACCCATTCACAGTGACTATATTGATCCACAATTGCGTGTATCATAGATGTTTTGCCCATCAGGGGCGACCAGGAGTCAGTACGATTGAGTAAAAATAAACTCTCCAAAGGCCAGCAGCGCCGCGTGAACGCCAATCACCAGCGTCGTCTTAAAACGTCTAAGGAGAAGCCCGACTACGACGACAATCTGTTTGGCGAGCCTGATGAAGGTATCGTCATCAGCCGCTTTGGTATGCACGCTGATGTGGAATCTGCCGATGGCGACGTTCACCGCTGCAATATTCGCCGTACCATCCGTTCGCTGGTGACCGGCGACCGCGTAGTCTGGCGTCCGGGAAAACCGGCGGCGGAAGGCGTAAATGTCAAAGGGATCGTGGAAGCGGTGCATGAGCGCACCTCAGTGTTGACGCGCCCGGATTTCTACGACGGTGTGAAACCCATTGCTGCCAACATCGACCAGATTGTCATTGTCTCCGCGATTTTGCCGGAGCTGTCGCTCAATATTATCGACCGTTACCTGGTGGCCTGCGAAACCTTGCAGATTGAGCCTATTATTGTGCTCAACAAGATAGACCTGCTGGACGACGAAGGCATGGAATTCGTCAACGAGCAGATGGATATCTACCGCAATATCGGTTATCGCGTATTGATGGTTTCCAGTCATACTCAGGATGGACTGAAACCGCTGGAAGAGGCGTTGACCGGGCGCATCAGTATTTTTGCCGGGCAGTCTGGCGTCGGCAAATCCAGCCTGCTGAACGCGTTGCTGGGGCTGCAAAAAGAGATCCTGACCAACGACGTCTCGGATAACTCGGGGCTTGGTCAGCACACCACGACTGCCGCGCGGCTGTATCACTTCCCGCACGGCGGTGATGTGATTGATTCCCCTGGTGTGCGTGAGTTTGGTCTCTGGCATCTGGAACCGGAACAAATTACTCGGGGTTTTGTCGAATTCCATGACTACTTAGGTCTGTGTAAATATCGCGATTGCAAACACGATACCGATCCGGGCTGCGCTATCCGGGAAGCGGTTGAGGAAGGGAAAATCGCGGAAACCCGTTTCGAAAACTATCACCGTATTCTGGAAAGCATGGCGCAGGTAAAAACGCGTAAAAACTTTTCTGATACGGATGACTGACAATTAAGCTAACCGTCGTTAGAATCGTCCCCTTTTTTTCAGGATCCGGCATGTAGGCCGGATCAGGAACGACAAAACAATGGCCTGGAGGCTACCTTGTTAAATTCATTTAAACTTTCGCTACAGTACATTCTGCCGAAATTATGGCTTACTCGCCTGGCGGGTTGGGGCGCAAGCAAGCGGGCAGGATGGCTGACAAAACTGGTTATCGATCTGTTCGTTAAATACTACAAGGTCGACATGAAAGAGGCGCAAAAGCCGGACACCGCCAGCTACCGCACCTTTAACGAATTCTTTGTCCGTCCGCTGCGTGACGAAGTACGCCCAATCGATACCGATCCTAATGTACTGGTCATGCCTGCCGATGGCGTTATCAGCCAGTTAGGTAAAATCGAAGAAGATAAAATCCTGCAAGCTAAAGGCCACAACTACAGCCTCGAAGCTCTGCTGGCAGGGAACTATCTGATGGCGGATCTTTTCCGTAACGGTACGTTTGTGACCACTTACCTCTCTCCGCGTGACTACCACCGCGTACACATGCCGTGCAACGGTATTCTGCGTGAGATGATCTATGTGCCGGGCGATCTCTTCTCCGTTAACCATCTCACCGCTCAGAACGTGCCGAATCTATTTGCCCGTAACGAACGCGTGATCTGCCTGTTCGATACCGAATTTGGCCCGATGGCGCAGATTCTGGTCGGGGCGACGATTGTTGGCAGCATTGAAACTGTCTGGGCGGGCACCATTACGCCGCCGCGCGAAGGCATCATCAAGCGCTGGACCTGGCCTGCCGGAGAAAACGACGGTTCTGTGGCGCTGCTGAAAGGCCAGGAAATGGGTCGCTTTAAACTCGGCTCTACCGTTATCAACCTGTTTGCACCGGGTAAAGTTAATCTGGTTGAGCAACTGGAAAGCCTGTCTGTCACGAAAATTGGTCAGCCACTGGCAGTATCTACCGAAACCTTTGTTGCGCCAGACGCAGAACCTGCCCCGCTTCCTGCTGAAGAGATCGAGGCAGAACACGACGCCAGCCCATTGGTTGACGACAAAAAAGACCAAGTCTAATCCATCAAAGGAAACGCTGACGTGCGCCTGATTATCACTTTTCTGATGGCCTGGTGCCTCAGTTGGGGGGCGTACGCCGCGACGGCCCCCGATAGTAAACAAATCACCCAGGAACTGGAGCAGGCAAAAGCGGCGAAACCCGCGCAGCCGGAAGTCGTAGAGGCACTCCAGTCCGCCTTAAATGCGCTTGAGGAACGAAAAGGTTCCCTTGAGCGCATCAAGCAATATCAAGAAGTCATTGATAATTACCCGAAACTTTCCGCTACTCTGCGCGCGCAATTAAACAACATGCGTGACGAGCCGCGCAGCGTATCGCCGGGAATGTCTACCGACGCGCTGAATCAGGAAATTCTCCAGGTCAGCAGTCAGTTACTGGATAAGAGCCGTCAGGCCCAGCAAGAGCAGGAGCGCGCCCGCGAGATTGCCGATTCGCTGAATCAACTGCCGCAACAGCAAACTGACGCCCGCCGCCAGTTGAATGAAATCGAGCGCCGCCTTGGAACGCTTACCGGCAATACCCCGCTTAATCAGGCGCAAAATTTTGCTTTGCAATCTGACTCTGCACGACTGAAGGCGCTCGTTGATGAACTGGAATTGGCGCAGCTGTCTGCCAATAACCGCCAGGAATTAGCGCGTTTACGCTCAGAGCTGGCGGAAAAAGAGAGCCAGCAGCTGGATGCATATTTGCAGGCCTTGCGTAATCAGTTGAACAGCCAACGTCAGCTTGAGGCGGAGCGGGCGCTGGAAAGCACCGAACTTCTGGCGGAAAACAGTGCCGATTTGCCGAAAGATATCGTCGCGCAATTCAAAATTAACCGCGAGCTGTCGGCGGCGTTGAATCAACAGGCGCAGCGGATGGATCTCGTTGCCTCGCAACAGCGTCAGGCTGCCAGCCAGACGTTACAGGTCCGGCAGGCGTTGAATACGCTGCGTGAACAATCACAATGGCTGGGATCGTCCAACCTACTCGGTGAAGCGTTGCGGGCGCAGGTGGCACGGCTACCGGAAATGCCGAAACCACAACAGCTTGATACCGAAATGGCGCAGTTGCGTGTGCAACGGTTACGTTATGAGGATCTGCTCAATAAACAGCCGCTGCTACGGCAAATCCATCAGGCAGACGGTCAGCCGCTGACCGCCGAGCAAAACCGTATTCTGGAAGCACAGCTACGCACTCAGCGTGAGTTGCTGAACTCATTGTTGCAGGGTGGCGACACGTTACTGCTGGAGCTGACCAAGCTGAAAGTCTCCAACGGGCAACTGGAAGATGCGCTGAAAGAAGTGAATGAAGCGACGCACCGCTACCTGTTCTGGACTTCTGACGTGCGCCCGATGACCATCGCCTGGCCGCTGGAGATCGCTCAGGATCTGCGTCGTCTCATTTCGCTGGACACCTTCAGTCAGTTGGGCAAAGCCAGCGTAATGATGCTGACCAGCAAAGAGACGATTTTGCCGCTGTTTGGCGCGTTGATTCTGGTCGGTTGCAGTATTTACTCACGCCGCTATTTCACCCGTTTTCTTGAACGTTCGGCGGCGAAAGTCGGCAAAGTGACTCAGGATCACTTCTGGCTGACGTTGCGCACCCTTTTCTGGTCGATTCTCGTCGCATCACCGCTACCGGTGCTGTGGATGACGCTGGGTTACGGCTTGCGCGAGGCGTGGCCTTATCCGCTGGCGGTCGCAATTGGTGATGGCGTAACGGCCACCGTACCGCTGCTGTGGGTAGTGATGATTTGCGCCACCTTTGCCCGTCCGAACGGCTTGTTTATCGCTCATTTCGGCTGGCCACGCGAACGGGTTTCCCGTGGGATGCGTTACTACCTGATGAGCATCGGGCTTATTGTGCCGCTGATTATGGCGCTGATGATGTTCGATAACCTCGACGACCGTGAATTCTCCGGTTCGCTGGGACGGCTTTGTTTTATCCTCATTTGCGGTGCACTGGCGGTAGTCACCCTCAGCCTGAAAAAGGCCGGGATTCCGTTGTATCTCAACAAAGAAGGCAGCGGCGACAACATTACCAACCATATGCTGTGGAACATGATGATTGGCGCACCGTTGGTTGCCATTCTGGCGTCGGCGGTGGGTTATCTGGCAACGGCACAGGCGCTGTTAGCGAGGCTTGAAACCTCGGTTGCCATCTGGTTTTTGCTACTGGTGGTTTATCACGTTATCCGCCGCTGGATGCTGATCCAACGCCGCAGGCTGGCGTTTGACCGGGCGAAGCATCGCCGGGCAGAGATGTTAGCGCAGCGTGCGCGTGGCGAAGAGGAAGCGCATCATCACAGTAGCCCGGAAGGGGCAATTGAAGTCGATGAAAGCGAAGTCGATCTCGATGCCATCAGTGCGCAATCCTTGCGGCTGGTGCGCTCAATTTTGATGTTGATCGCCTTGCTTTCGGTCATTGTGCTGTGGTCAGAAATCCATTCCGCTTTCGGCTTCCTTGAAAATATTTCGCTGTGGGATGTCACTTCCACGGTACAGGGCGTAGAAAGTTTGGAACCGATTACCCTCGGTGCGGTGCTGATCGCCATTCTGGTGTTTATCATCACCACGCAGCTGGTGCGCAACCTGCCCGCGCTGCTGGAATTGGCTATTTTGCAGCACCTCGATTTAACGCCCGGTACCGGCTACGCCATCACCACCATCACCAAATATCTACTGATGCTGATTGGTGGGCTGGTCGGTTTCTCGATGATTGGTATTGAGTGGTCGAAATTACAGTGGCTGGTCGCCGCGCTCGGTGTTGGTCTGGGCTTTGGTTTGCAGGAAATTTTCGCCAACTTTATCTCTGGCCTGATCATCCTGTTCGAAAAACCGATTCGCATTGGCGATACGGTGACGATCCGCGATCTCACCGGTAGTGTGACGAAAATTAACACCCGCGCCACCACCATCAGCGACTGGGACCGCAAAGAAATTATCGTGCCGAACAAGGCGTTTATTACCGAGCAGTTTATCAACTGGTCGCTCTCTGACTCGGTCACGCGCGTGGTGTTGACGATTCCGGCCCCTGCCGATGCCAACAGTGAAGAAGTGACGGAAATCCTGCTCACCGCAGCGCGTCGCTGCTCGCTGGTGATCGATAACCCAGCACCGGAAGTCTTCCTGGTGGATCTACAACAGGGGATTCAGATTTTCGAGCTGCGTATTTACGCCGCTGAGATGGGTCACCGCATGCCACTACGCCATGAGATTCACCAGCTGATTCTGGCAGGATTCCATGCCCACGGTATCGATATGCCATTCCCGCCCTTCCAGATGCGTCTGGAAAGCCTGAATGGTAAACAAACGGGGAGAACATTAACTTCTGCGGGCAAAGGTCGTCAGGCGGGAAGTTTGTAAGGTTTTGTGCCGGATGAACCCATCCGGCTCACAAACAAAACTGATAGCGCAGAAAAAACTGCCACAGCCAATAGCCGAAAATAGCCAGCGCGGTGGCGTACATAAACCAGCCGCGTTTTTTTCGCCACAAAGCGAACCAGAGAAAAGGGAAAAAGAGCGGTAACGTCATTATCACACCGACATCACGGGTATCGTCATCTTCGAGATACATCAGCACATCGCAGACGTTATTAATCCCGCGTCCATCAATCATCCACTCTTTGTCCAGCGCGGAAGTGATGGTTATCCAGAGGAACGCCACAATAAACCAGATGCAGCATAAGACAAACATGCGCGCACTCATAAGATAACCCGTAGTTTAATTTCGCTATAGCGCATACGAAATCCCACTAATTCCCTGTCATTGCGCCCTATCGTCAGGCAGACGATAGGGCATCGGGTTATTCCACCGCCCACTGCGGATTTTTTGCCACTCTGCTGCAATAGTTCTGGTAAATCGCCATCGCTAACAGCGAGAAGAAGACAGGGCCGCCAATCATCCACAATGTGCTGTCCCAGTCTCCGGCTTCAACCACAGGTTGAATGATGGTGAAGACGTTCGCAAATGTCACCACCAGTACGACAACCACCGTCGCAATCATTGCCGACATACGCGTTTTGAAAATCACAAACGGTCTGTCGAGATCCTGACGTGCTTTAAAGAATGGGAAAGCCAGCGCGAGGAACAAGTAAGGAAGCGTCATAGACACGTTCGCCATCAGCGTCAGCTTGTTAAAGAACGCCGATGCGGTACCGCCACCAAACGAAACCAGCAGGATGAAGACAGTAACCAATCCGCACTGCATCCACATGGCGATAGATGGCATCCCCATCGCATTCAGGCGCGTCATCGGTTCTGGCCACAACGCTTTCGGCGTCCCCTGGATGATGGCTTTCAGCGGTGAATAGCAAAGCGTAAAGAACGCACCGGTATAAGCGAGGAACATCGAAAGTCCGGTAATACGCGCAAACCATACGCCCAGCGACAATGACGCTTCAGGTGACAAATGCAGTGCGTTACCCAGCGTCATCCCGAGGCTCTTCATCAGCACATAGGTAATATTGCCAAGGTTAACGGAACCATTACTTAATACCTGCTGCCAGTTTGTGCTGACGCCCCATAAAAATATTGCCAGCGAATAACCGATTGAAATAACAATAGCGGCAAAAACAATACCTTTGGCAAAGTTCTTTTCTGGATTTTCCGTTTTATCGACCAGACCACCCACCGCTTCAATTCCGCCATAGGCAAAAATGGCAAATACCACAAACGATAGCATCGCCAGACCGGATTGATATCCAGGGTTCGGTGATGCAAGGAAATTAATATCCTGCGCGAAATGCCCACCGTTTAATAACAAAATAGCAATGCTTACTAACAGCAATACTAAATTAAGACACATTACTGCAATACCGCCCACCGCAGTAATACGGGCAATTTTATTAATCCCTTTTGAAGCAACGACGGTGACCAGAATCATCCATGCCACTGCCAGCAGACCAACCACCTGCGTAGGTTCCAGTCCGGCAATACGCCAGTGCTGGGTCATGTCGCTACCGTAGAGAAATGTTGAGAACGGTACCCAAACTTTCGCGGAGGTGCTCACCATCCAGATGATATAAGAGGAAAACCACATAAACGTACCAATGAAGGCAAAACGTGGTCCGACACTATTATTCATCCAGGAATAGATACCGCCTTCTTCTTTGCGATACGCAGCGCCCATTTCAGCCATCATTAAGGCGAATGGAATAAAGAATAACAATGCAGAAAATATATAAAAGGGAATCGCACTATAACCCATTAAGTAATAAGCCGATGGGCTATTGGCAAATCCAAATACGGAAGTAAAGATCATCAATATGAGTCCTATCAGACTCATCTTTTTTATCGTGTGAGGCATGAAACCATCCTTCATTTCAGCGCGTGTATAAAACGCGCCCACTGAACTGCACCGCCCAACATAGAGCGGGCAGCGTAAAAACCAATACAGAATTGATACCTGGATGATATCAAATATCCAGTCTTAAATTGTGGCCTTTAGCGGAAAAATGAAAACATATGCTACAGAATGGCGCTCATCACGCCATTCTTCGCGGTTAATTCAGTAATTTTTCAGAATTATGCCCGGTCAACGCTAAAGGCGATGACTTCAGCCAGTGTCTCCGCGCCCAGCGCCAACATCACCAGACGATCAACGCCTAATGCCACGCCGGAACAGTCAGGCATACCGACTTTCAAGGCTTCAATAAGATTCTGGTCAATGGGGTGCTGCGGCAAACCGCGCGCCGCGCGCTTACGGTTATCTTGTTCAAAACGTTGTTGCTGCTCACGGGCATCCGTCAATTCATGGAAACCATTCGCCAGCTCAATACCTTTATAATAAACCTCAAAGCGTTCAGCGACCCGATGATCTTCGGTACTGATTTGCGCCAGTGATGCCTGGCTGGCCGGAAAGTGGTACACAAAGGTCGGTTTTTCTTTGCCAATATTTGGCTCTACGCCAAAGGTAAACAGCAGTTGTAGCAGCGTGTCGCGGTCTTCTTCGGTATCGGCAACGTTGCTCAAATCCAGTTTCGCTGCCACTTCCCGCAGTTGCGTTTTGTCGGCAGAGAGCGGGTCAATTTCCAGATAACGCAAGAAAGCTTGTTGATAAGAAAGACTTTCTGCTGCCGGGCAGTCAAGCACCTGTTGTAAGAGATCGTCCACCTCGTTCATCAACCGGTACATATCATAGTGCGGTCGATACCACTCAAGCATAGTGAACTCAGGGTTGTGATAACGCCCCATCTCTTCATTACGGAAGCTGCGGCACAGCTGGAATACCGGCCCACAACCGGCAACCAGCAGGCGTTTCATATGGTATTCCGGGCTGGTCATTAACCAGAGATTCATCCCCTGCGAATGCCCAGGGCCAACGAAACGCGTCTCAAACGGGACCAAATGAATATCGGTTACCGTCGCCTGGCTCATACAAGGCGTCTCCACCTCCAGCACTCCACGATCGGCAAAGAAACGACGGATCTCCGCCATAATCGCCGCGCGTTTTAATAAGTTAGGAATGGATGCGCTCGGCTGCCAGGATGCCGTTTCGCTCATAGTTAAATCTCCATTTTTTGACAAGGGCACGAAGTCTACTCGCAACGCGGCGGCGAGACAAATTTTACGCAGGTATCAATCAACGGTGGGCGGTGACTAAAAAAAGCACGATCTGATGGTTTAGTAATTAAATTAATCATCTTCAGTGATAATTTAGCCCTCTTGCGCACTAAAAAAATCGATCTCGTCAAATTTCAGACTTATCCATCAGACTATACTGTTGTACCTATAAAGGAGCAGTGGAATAGCGTTCGCAGACCGTAACTTTCAGGCACTTACCCTGAAGTACGGGGCTGTGGGATAAAAACAATCTGGAGGAATGTCGTGCAAACCTTTCAAGCCGATCTTGCCATTGTAGGCGCCGGTGGCGCGGGATTACGTGCTGCAATTGCTGCCGCGCAGGCAAATCCAAATGCAAAAATCGCACTAATCTCAAAAGTATACCCTATGCGTAGCCATACCGTTGCTGCAGAAGGGGGCTCCGCCGCTGTCGCGCAGGATCATGACAGCTTCGAATATCACTTTCACGATACAGTAGCGGGTGGCGACTGGTTGTGTGAGCAGGATGTCGTGGATTATTTCGTCCACCACTGCCCAACCGAAATGACCCAACTGGAACTGTGGGGATGCCCATGGAGCCGTCGCCCGGATGGTAGCGTCAACGTACGTCGCTTCGGCGGCATGAAAATCGAGCGTACCTGGTTCGCCGCCGATAAAACCGGCTTCCATATGCTGCACACGCTGTTCCAGACTTCTCTGCAATTCCCGCAGATCCAGCGTTTTGACGAACATTTCGTGCTGGATATTCTGGTTGATGATGGTCATGTTCGCGGCCTGGTAGCAATGAACATGATGGAAGGCACGCTGGTGCAGATCCGTGCTAACGCGGTCGTTATGGCTACCGGCGGTGCAGGTCGCGTTTATCGTTACAACACCAACGGCGGCATCGTTACCGGTGACGGTATGGGTATGGCGCTAAGCCACGGCGTTCCGCTGCGTGACATGGAATTCGTTCAGTATCACCCAACCGGTCTGCCAGGTTCCGGTATCCTGATGACCGAAGGCTGCCGCGGTGAAGGCGGTATTCTGGTCAACAAAAATGGCTACCGTTATCTGCAAGATTACGGTATGGGCCCGGAAACTCCGCTGGGCGAGCCGAAAAACAAATATATGGAACTGGGTCCACGCGACAAAGTTTCTCAGGCCTTCTGGCACGAATGGCGTAAAGGCAACACCATCTCCACGCCGCGTGGCGATGTGGTTTATCTCGACCTGCGTCACCTCGGCGAGAAAAAACTGCATGAACGTCTGCCGTTCATCTGCGAACTGGCGAAAGCGTACGTTGGTGTCGATCCGGTTAAAGAACCGATTCCAGTACGTCCGACCGCACACTACACCATGGGCGGTATCGAAACCGATCAGAACTGTGAAACCCGCATTAAAGGTCTGTTCGCCGTGGGTGAATGTTCCTCTGTTGGTCTGCACGGCGCAAACCGTCTGGGCTCCAACTCCCTGGCGGAACTGGTGGTCTTCGGTCGTCTGGCCGGTGAACAAGCGACAGAACGTGCAGCAACTGCCGGTAATGGCAACGAAGCGGCAATTGAAGCGCAGGCTGCTGGCGTTGAACAACGTCTGAAAGATCTGGTTAACCAGGATGGCGGCGAAAACTGGGCGAAGATCCGCGACGAAATGGGCCTGGCTATGGAAGAAGGTTGCGGTATCTACCGTACGCCGGAACTGATGCAGAAAACCATCGACAAGCTGGCTGAGCTACAGGAACGCTTCAAGCGCGTGCGCATCACCGACACCTCCAGCGTGTTCAACACCGACCTGCTCTACACCATTGAACTGGGCCACGGTCTGAACGTTGCTGAATGTATGGCGCACTCTGCAATGGCACGTAAAGAGTCTCGCGGCGCGCACCAGCGCCTGGACGAAGGTTGCACCGAGCGTGACGACGTCAACTTCCTCAAACACACCCTCGCCTTCCGCGATGCTGATGGCACTACTCGCCTGGAGTACAGCGACGTGAAGATTACTACGCTGCCGCCAGCTAAACGCGTTTACGGTGGCGAAGCGGATGCAGCCGATAAGGCGGAAGCAGCCAATAAGAAGGAGAAGGCGAATGGCTGAGATGAAAAACCTGAAAATTGAGGTGGTGCGCTATAACCCGGAAGTCGATACCGCACCGCATAGCGCATTCTATGAAGTGCCTTATGACGCAACTACCTCATTACTGGATGCGCTGGGCTACATCAAAGACAACCTGGCACCGGACCTGAGCTACCGCTGGTCCTGCCGTATGGCGATTTGTGGTTCCTGCGGCATGATGGTTAACAACGTGCCAAAACTGGCATGCAAAACCTTCTTGCGTGACTACACCGACGGTATGAAGGTTGAAGCGTTAGCTAACTTCCCGATTGAACGCGATCTGGTGGTCGATATGACCCACTTCATCGAAAGTCTGGAAGCGATCAAACCGTACATCATCGGCAACTCCCGCACCGCGGATCAGGGTACTAACATCCAGACCCCGGCGCAGATGGCGAAGTATCACCAGTTCTCCGGTTGCATCAACTGTGGTCTGTGCTACGCCGCGTGCCCGCAGTTTGGCCTGAACCCAGAGTTCATCGGTCCGGCTGCCATTACGCTGGCGCATCGTTATAACGAAGATAGCCGCGATCACGGTAAGAAGGAGCGTATGGCGCAGTTGAACAGCCAGAACGGCGTATGGAGCTGTACTTTCGTGGGCTACTGCTCCGAAGTCTGTCCGAAACACGTCGATCCGGCTGCGGCCATTCAGCAGGGCAAAGTAGAAAGTTCGAAAGACTTTCTTATCGCGACCCTGAAACCACGCTAAGGAGTGCAACATGACGACTAAACGTAAACCGTATGTACGGCCAATGACGTCCACCTGGTGGAAAAAATTGCCGTTTTATCGCTTTTACATGCTGCGCGAAGGCACGGCAGTTCCGGCTGTGTGGTTCAGCATTGAACTGATTTTCGGGTTGTTTGCCCTGAAAAATGGCCCGGAAGCCTGGGCGGGATTCGTCGACTTTTTACAAAACCCGGTTATCGTGATCATTAACCTGATCACTCTGGCGGCAGCCCTGCTGCACACCAAAACCTGGTTTGAGCTGGCACCGAAAGCGGCCAATATCATTGTAAAAGACGAAAAAATGGGACCAGAGCCAATTATCAAAAGCCTCTGGGCGGTAACTGTGGTTGCCACCATCGTAATCCTGTTTGTTGCCCTGTACTGGTAAGGAGCCTGAGATGATTAATCCAAATCCAAAGCGTTCTGACGAACCGGTATTCTGGGGCCTCTTCGGGGCCGGTGGTATGTGGAGCGCAATTATTGCGCCGGTGATGATCCTGCTGGTTGGTATTCTGCTGCCACTGGGGCTGTTTCCGGGTGACGCACTGAGCTACGAGCGCGTTCTGGCGTTCGCGCAGAGCTTCATTGGTCGCGTATTCCTGTTCCTGATGATCGTTCTGCCGCTGTGGTGTGGTTTACACCGTATGCACCACGCGATGCACGATCTGAAAATCCACGTACCTGCGGGCAAATGGGTTTTCTACGGTCTGGCTGCTATCCTGACAGTTGTCACACTGATTGGTGTCGTTACAATCTAACGCATCGCCAATGTAAATCCGGCCCGCCTATGGCGGGCCGTTTTGTATGGAAACCAGACCCTATGTTCAAAACGACGCTCTGCGCCTTATTAATTACCGCCTCTTGCTCCACATTTGCTGCCCCTCAACAAATCAACGATATTGTGCATCGCACAATTACCCCGCTTATAGAGCAACAAAAGATCCCCGGTATGGCGGTGGCGGTAATTTATCAGGGTAAACCTTATTACTTTACCTGGGGCTATGCGGACATCGCCAAAAAGCAGCCCGTCACACAGCAAACGTTGTTTGAGTTAGGTTCGGTCAGCAAAACATTTACGGGCGTGCTTGGTGGCAACGCTATTGCACGAGGGGAAATCAAGTTAAGCGATCCCGCGACAAAATACTGGCCTGAACTTACCGCTAAACAGTGGAATGGGATCACACTATTACATCTTGCGACCTACACCGCTGGCGGCCTGCCATTGCAGGTGCCGGATGACGTTAAATCCTCAAGCGACTTGCTGCGCTTCTATCAAAACTGGCAGCCTGCATGGGCTCCAGGAACACAACGTCTGTATGCCAACGCCAGTATTGGGTTGTTCGGTGCACTGGCGGTGAAACCATCCGGTTTGAGCTTTGAACAGGCGATGCAAACTCGTGTTTTCCAGCCACTCAAACTCACTCATACGTGGATTAATGTGCCGTCCGCAGAAGAAAAGAATTACGCCTGGGGATATCGCGAAGGTAAGGCAGTGCATGTTTCGCCAGGGGCGTTAGATGCTGAAGCTTATGGTGTGAAGTCGACCATTGAAGATATGGCCCGCTGGGTGCAAAGCAATTTAAAACCCCGTGATATCAATGAGAAAACACTTCAACAAGGGATACAACTGGCACAATCTCGCTACTGGCAAACCGGCGATATGTATCAGGGCCTGGGCTGGGAAATGCTGGACTGGCCGGTAAATCCTGACATTATCATTAACGGCAGTGACAATAAAATTGCACTGGCAGCACGCCCCGTAAAAGCGATTACGCCCCCAACTCCTGCAGTACGCGCATCATGGGTACATAAAACGGGGGCGACCGGCGGATTTGGTAGCTATGTCGCGTTTATTCCAGAAAAAGAGCTGGGTATCGTGATGCTGGCTAACAAAAATTATCCCAATCCAGCGAGAGTTACCGCCGCCTGGCAGATTCTCAACGCTCTACAGTAAAATTTCATCGGGTCCGAATTTTCGGACCTTTTCTCCGCTTTTCCTTGCTGTCATCTACACTTAGAAAAAAACCAGTAAGGAAACATTTATGCGCCTGCTCCCTCTCGTTGCCGCAGCGACAGCTGCATTTCTGGTCGTTGCCTGCAGTTCTCCTACGCCGCCGCGTGGCGTGACAGTAGTGAATAATTTCGACGCCAAACGTTATCTCGGTACCTGGTATGAGATTGCCCGTTTTGATCACCGCTTTGAACGTGGACTGGAAAAAGTCACCGCAACATACAGCCTACGGGATGACGGCGGCCTGAATGTCATTAATAAAGGCTATAACCCTGACAGAGAAATGTGGCAACAGAGTGAAGGGAAAGCGTACTTTACCGGCGCACCAACTCGCGCTGCGCTGAAAGTGTCATTCTTTGGTCCTTTCTATGGCGGTTATAACGTTATTGCACTCGATCGGGAATACCGCCATGCGCTGGTTTGCGGTCCGGACCGCGACTACCTGTGGATACTCTCCCGCACGCCAACCATTTCTGACGAAGTGAAACAGGAGATGCTGGCAGTCGCGACCCGGGAAGGGTTTGATGTCAGTAAGTTTATTTGGGTACAGCAGCCCGGTAGTTAATGAGTGCTGAGTTTCAGACCAATAATCCCCAATACGATTAACGCCAGACTCGCCAGGCGCATCGGATTAGCGGACTCACCGAGCAGCACAATGCCGGTGATGGCCGCGCCGACTGCGCCAATCCCCGTCCACACAGCATAAGCCGTCCCCACCGGTAACGATTTCATCGCCCACGCAAGTAGCGCCATACTGACAATCATCGCCGTCACGGTAATAACACTTGGCGTCAAACGACTAAAACCGTGGGTATATTTCAGACCAACGGCCCATACCACTTCCAGCAGACCAGCAATAACTAAGATAATCCAGGACATATCAGGCTCCGGAGAATTGGGGCCGTCCCCGGTGAAAAGACGCGTTTGCAGGTCGTCCTGCAAAGCGGTTGGTTGAACGAATATTTTGCCAGGTGGCAGAGGAATTTCAACTATTACCTTAGTGACTATCGCAAAAAAACAAACGGCACGACACAGCTGTCGTACCGTTATTGCTTATTGCTGTGCTTTTGTTGCTGCACCAGAAATCGCGTTACCGCCATCAGAGATATCTTCACCAACGCCACGCGTGGTGTTGCAAGCAGTTAATACTGTTGAAAGCACCAGAACAGAAAAGATCGCTGCAATTGTCTTCTTCACCATAACGTCTTCCTTTTAGGTAATGTTATTTATGTTTGCCTATAGCAAATTAATAATAGACAACATCGCCAAAAATGATGGAAATCTGATGATTTTTCGGAAGAGAAGAAAAATTAGCTGGCAGCGCGGGAGATGGAGTTGCCGAGATGTTTGATATCTTCGCCGAAACCGCGAGCGGTGTTACAGCCCGTGAGCAGCGTGCTGGCAAGCAAAACAAGAACGATAAGGCGTTTCATCATCTCTGACCTGAATAAGTGATGGTGCAGCCTGCAGGCCGCACCACAACCGCATTACTTCACGCGAGAGACGTATTCACCAGAGCGGGTATCCACTTTGATGACTTCGCCGATTTGTACGAACAGCGGAACTTTAACCACAGCGCCAGTAGACAGGGTAGCCGGTTTGCCGCCAGTACCTGCGGTATCACCTTTCAGGCCCGGATCGGTATCAACGATTTCCAGTTCAACGAAGTTCGGCGGAGTAACGGAGATCGGCTGACCATTCCACAGAGTTACGATACACTCTGCCTGATCCAGCAACCATTTGGCGTTGTCGCCAATTGCTTTTGCATCAGCAGACAGCTGCTCGAAAGTTTCGTTGTTCATGAAGTGCCAGAACTCACCGTCGTTGTACAGGTAAGTCAGGTTCATATCGACAACATCAGCGCCTTCAGCGGAATCAGTAGATTTGAAGGTTTTTTCTACGCGAGTACCGGTCAGCAGACGACGCAGTTTAACGCGAGCAAATGCCTGGCCTTTACCCGGTTTTACGAATTCACTCGCTTCAACCGCGTAAGGTTCGCCGTCTAACATGATTTTAAGACCAGCACGAAAATCGTTGCTATAGTACGTTGCCATAAGGCCCTCTGAAATTTATTAATTGGTAGCTAAGCCACAAAATGGCGCATATTGTAACCCTAAATACCCCATCCAGAGAAGATTGGTTAACGCAACTTGCCGATGTTGTGACCGATCCTGATGAACTTCTGCGTCTTTTGAATATAGACGCGGACGAAAAACTGTTGGCCGGACGCAGCGCCAAAAAGCTGTTTGCCCTGCGTGTTCCCCGCTCATTTATCGATCGCATGGAGAAAGGCAATCCGGACGATCCACTTTTGCGTCAGGTACTTACCTCGCAAGATGAGTTTGTCGTCGCGCCCGGATTCTCCACCGACCCGCTGGAAGAACAGCACAGCGTAGTGCCAGGTTTGTTGCATAAATACCACAACCGGGCGCTTTTGCTGGTCAAAGGCGGCTGCGCGGTAAATTGCCGCTATTGCTTCCGTCGCCATTTCCCGTATGCCGAAAATCAGGGCAACAAGCGAAACTGGCAGACGGCACTTGAGTATGTTGCAGCGCATCCGGAACTGGACGAGATGATTTTCTCCGGCGGCGATCCATTGATGGCGAAAGATCACGAGCTGGACTGGTTGCTTACACAACTGGAAGCCATCCCGCATATCAAACGTCTGCGGATTCACAGCCGTCTGCCGATTGTGATCCCGGCACGCATCACAGATGCGCTGGTTGAACGCTTTTCACATTCTACGCTGCAAATCTTGCTGGTGAATCACATCAACCATGCCAATGAGGTAGATGAAACATTCCGCCAGGCGATGGCTAAGTTGCGCCGGGTAGGCGTTACTTTGCTGAACCAGAGCGTTCTGTTACGTGGTGTGAACGATAACGCACAAACGCTGGCAAACCTGAGTAATGCGTTGTTCGATGCGGGCGTGATGCCGTATTACCTGCATGTGCTCGATAAAGTGCAGGGCGCGGCGCATTTTATGGTGAGTGATGACGAAGCACGGCAGATTATGCGTGAGTTGCTGACGCTGGTATCTGGATATATGGTGCCGAAACTGGCGCGCGAGATTGGCGGCGAACCCAGTAAAACGCCACTGGATCTCCAGCTACGCCAGCAGTAACTGATTAAACAGGGAAGTTTAATCTTTGCACGTTGCATAACCTTTAATTATTCATATACATTGCTGTTATTACTTTTTATATAACCAACACCAATAATTAACCTTTCTTTTCTGTTTATATAGAGTGAGCACGGCTATTTATGTTATTTTAACAACTATTACTACCAAGCCCATTTATCTGGCTTATAAATTAAAATTAATTATTTAATTGAGAAATGGTTAGGGAGAACCTACATGGCCATAAGCATCAAGGGAGTTAATACCGGTGTTATTCGCAAGAGTAATAATTTCATTGCACTGGCGCTGAAAATTAAAGAGCCTCGCAATAAAGAATCGTTGTTCTTTATGTCTGTCATGGAACTGCGAGACCTGCTGATTGCGCTGGAAAGCCGTCTGCATCAAAAGCATAAACTGGATGCTGCAGCACGCCTTCAGTATGAGCAAGCTCGCGATAAAGTCATTAAGAAAATGGCAGAAAATATCCCAGAAATTCTGGTTGATGAGCTTAAAAATGCCGATATTAATCGTCGAGTTAACACGCTGGAACTTACCGATAATCAGGGTGAAAATCTTACCTTCGTATTAACGCTACATGACGGTAGCAAATGTGAGTTAGTCATCAATGAATTGCAGATTGAAATGCTGGCGCGAGCAATCATTCATGCAATTAATAATGCGGAAATGCGTGAACTGGCATTACGTATTACCTCACTGTTAGATTTCCTGCCGTTATACGACGTTGACTGCCAGGACAATGGCAATCTGGAATATGACACCTATTCCCAACCGGAATGGAAACATAACTTGTTCAACCATTATCTGGCGGTGCTTTACCGCTTTAAAGATGAAAGTGGCAAAGAACAATTTAGCGGCGCAGTGGTGAAAACGCGTGAAGCAACGCCGGGTAAAGAAGTGGAGGCGATCACTCGCCGAATGCTTGATTTCAGCCCCAGACTGAAAAAACTCGCGGGTGTGCCATGTCAGGTCTATGTTCGCACCGTAGCGGCAAATAACACCCAACCGCTAACCCAGGATCAATGCTTACGCGCGCTGCATCACTTACGTGTTCAGTCCATCAGCAAAAGTGCACCACAAGCGAAATAATCTCATCTTTGCTAATGCGAGGCTGGAGTCATCCAGCCTCTGAATCACATCAATTCGGGCACTTATATACCTGGCCGATAATCTGGCTATCCGTCGGGACAAAACTGGACAACATTCCCTGCGACGGGCTGCTGATACCATAAATCACGTTACCGCCCATTGCTGCCGCCTGGTTGCGCAGATCGTTTGCCGCACCACGCATAGAACCGCCTTCTTCACCGTGTTGCCCGGAAAGCCAGTTACTTTGCTTACCTGTCGCAGTACCAATCAGCTGGCACTCCGCACCTGGTTGCTCGTCCACGATGCGAACGCTCTGTCCGGCAGCGCTCAATTCGTTGCTGGAGCTACAACCCGCCATCAGTAGCGCGGCACCGACAATCCCTGCTAAGTATTTTACGTGCATGTTATTCCCCATAATCAATGAGCTGGACGCCACTCGCGTCTGTGTGTGAATCTTATACTAAAAAGATGACTAAAAGAAAAACCCCCAGACATTTCTGCCCGGGGGTTTGTTTATTTCTGCGAGGTGCAGGGCAATTACATCATGCCGCCCATGCCACCCATGCCGCCCATACCGCCAGCAGCGCCTAAGTCAGCTGCATCGTTTTTCGGCAGGTCGGTAACCATGCACTCGGTGGTGATCATCAGGCCAGCCACAGAAGCCGCGTACTGCAGAGCAGAGCGGGTTACTTTGGTTGGGTCCAGGATACCCATGTCGATCATGTTGCCGTATTCTTCGGTTGCTGCGTTATAACCGTAGTTGCCGTCGCCGCCTTTAACGGTGTTAGCAACAACAGACGGTTCTTCGCCGCAGTTCAGGACGATCTGACGCAGCGGAGCTTCCATTGCACGCAGTGCAACTTTGATACCTACGTTCTGGTCTTCGTTCTGACCACGCAGGTCTGCCAGTTTAGACGCTACGCGGATCAGCGCAACACCACCACCAGCAACCACGCCTTCTTCTACCGCAGCACGGGTCGCGTGCAGGGCGTCTTCAACGCGTGCTTTTTTCTCTTTCATTTCAACTTCGGTAGCAGCACCAACTTTGATAACTGCAACGCCGCCTGCCAGTTTCGCTACGCGCTCCTGCAGTTTTTCACGGTCGTAGTCAGAAGTTGCTTCTTCAATCTGCTGACGGATCTGAGCAACACGGCCCTGGATTGCAGCTTCTTCACCCACGCCATCGATGATGGTGGTGGTGTCTTTGTTGATCACAACACGTTTAGCCTGACCCAGGTCTTCCAGGGTTGCTTTTTCCAGCTCCATACCGATCTCTTCAGAGATTACGGTACCGCCAGTCAGGGTTGCGATATCCTGCAGCATAGCTTTACGACGATCGCCGAAGCCCGGAGCTTTAACCGCAGCGACTTTCACGATGCCACGCATGGTATTAACAACCAGAGTTGCCAGCGCTTCGCCTTCAACATCTTCAGCGATGATCAGCAGCGGTTTGCCTGCTTTTGCAACGGCTTCCAGAACCGGCAGCATTTCACGGATGTTGGAGATTTTCTTGTCAGCCAGCAGGATGAACGGGCTTTCCAGTTCTACTGCGCCAGTTTCCGGCTTGTTGATGAAGTAAGGAGACAGGTAACCACGGTCGAACTGCATACCTTCAACCACGTCCAGTTCGTCCTGCAGACCAGTACCGTCTTCAACGGTGATAACGCCTTCTTTACCGACTTTGTCCATCGCTTCAGCGATCAGTTTACCTACGGTTTCGTCGGAGTTAGCGGAGATAGTACCAACCTGAGCAATCGCTTTAGAGTCGGAGCACGGTACGGACAGCGCTTTCAGTTCTTCAACTGCAGCGGTAACGGCTTTGTCGATACCACGTTTCAGGTCCATCGGGTTCATGCCCGCAGCAACAGCTTTCAGACCTTCAGTGATGATAGCCTGAGCCAGTACGGTTGCGGTGGTGGTACCGTCGCCTGCAGCGTCGTTCGCTTTAGAGGCAACTTCTTTCACCATCTGCGCACCCATGTTTTCGAACTTGTCTTCCAGTTCGATTTCACGAGCAACGGAAACACCATCTTTGGTGATGGTCGGTGCACCGAAAGATTTATCCAGAACTACGTTACGGCCTTTCGGACCGAGGGTAACTTTCACTGCATCTGCCAGTACGTTTACGCCGCGCAGCATTTTCACACGAGCGTCGTTACCGAATTTTACGTCTTTAGCTGCCATTATCTTTATTCCTTAAATTCGTATGTTCAGTGTCGTGCGCGGATTACGCTTCAACAATTGCCAGAATGTCGCTTTCGGACATGATCAACACTTCTTCATTGTCGATCTTCTCAGATTTCACACCGTAGCCATCGTTGAAAATAACGATGTCGCCAACTTTCACGTCCAGCGGCTTCACTTCGCCATTTTCAAGGATACGGCCATTGCCGACAGCCAGCACTTCGCCACGGGTAGATTTAGCCGCTGCAGAGCCGGTCAGAACGATGCCGCCAGCAGATTTAGTTTCAACTTCTTTACGCTTGACGATCACGCGATCATGCAATGGACGAATATTCATTGATAACTCTCCTTTGAGAAAGTCCGTATCTGTTATGGGTGACGCCGGACCTTACGCGGTTTCCCGGCTGGTGACCAGAGAAATGGGGGTGAGGCTTCGCCCCTTCAAGGGGGAAAATGAAAAAAAATTCTGATCAGCACAAAATCGGGTGAAAACACTGATTCACCTCACATTTCATCGCAATTTATTCATCGCCGTCATAAGCGAATCTGATTGTGCTACCATCGAAAATCTACGCAGTTGCCCAAGATTTGGGCGCAATCGGACATCAACCCATGAGTGGACTCAAACAAGAACTGGGGCTGGCCCAGGGCATCGGCCTGCTATCGACGTCATTATTAGGCACTGGCGTGTTTGCCGTTCCTGCGTTAGCTGCACTGGTAGCAGGCAATACCAGCCTGTGGGCGTGGCCCGTTTTGATTATCTTAGTGTTCCCGATTGCAATTGTGTTTGCGATTCTGGGTCGCCACTATCCCAGTGCAGGCGGCGTCGCACACTTCGTCGGTATGGCGTTTGGTTCGCGGCTTGAGCGAGTCACCGGCTGGCTGTTTTTATCGGTCATTCCCGTAGGTTTGCCTGCCGCGCTACAAATTGCTGCCGGCTTCGGCCAGGCAATGTTTGGCTGGCATAGCTGGCAACTGTTGTTAGCAGAACTCGGTACGCTGGCGTTGGTGTGGTATATCGGTACGCGCGGTGCCAGTTCCAGTGCTAATCTACAAACAGTTATTGCCGGACTTATCGTCGCGCTGATTGTCGCTATCTGGTGGGCGGGCGATATCAAACCTGCGAATATCCCCTTCCCTGCACCTGGTAATATCGAACTTACCGGGTTATTTGCTGCGTTATCAGTGATGTTCTGGTGCTTTGTCGGTCTGGAAGCATTTGCCCATCTTGCCTCGGAATTTAAAAATCCAGAGCGTGATTTTCCTCGTGCTTTGATGATTGGTCTGCTGCTGGCAGGATTAGTTTACTGGGGCTGTACGGTAGTCGTCTTACACTTCGACGCCTATGGTGAACAAATGGCGGCAGCAGCATCGCTTCCAAAAATTGTAGTGCAACTGTTCGGTGTAGGAGCGTTATGGATTGCCTGCGTGATTGGCTATCTGGCCTGCTTTGCCAGTCTCAACATTTATATACAGAGCTTCGCCCGCCTGGTCTGGTCGCAGGCGCAACATAATCCTGACCACTACCTGGCACGCCTCTCTTCTCGTCATATCCCGAATAATGCCCTCAATGCAGTGCTCGGCTGCTGCGTGGTGAGCACGTTGGTGATTCATGCTTTAGAGATCAATCTGGACGCACTTATCATCTATGCCAATGGCATCTTTATTATGATTTATCTGTTATGCATGCTGGCAGGCTGTAAATTATTGCAAGGACGTTATCGACTACTGGCGGTGGTTGGCGGGCTGTTATGCGTTCTGTTACTGGCAATGGTCGGCTGGAAAAGTCTCTATGCGCTGATCATGCTGGCGGGGTTATGGCTGTTTCTGCCTAAACGAAAAACGCCGGAAAATGGCATAACCACATAATCCGGCGTTTCGGCATTAATCCTGGCGATCGTCTTTATGATCAAGGCGGTCGCGCTCATCATCCTTTCGCTGGTACTCACCATCAAAAGTATTACCGCCACCGGTCCCGGCGCTAAAACCGCCGCCTGGCATGCGAGAAAAGCGCAAATGCGGCATCAACTTCACTGTCAGATGCTTTTGCACCGGCGGTAATAAAAGCAGAAGACCGAGGAAGTCGGTGAAAAAGCCCGGTAATAAAAGCAGCAAACCGGCAATGATCAGCGAAACACTTTTAATCATCTCCGCCGCTGGGTTTTCACCTGCCGCCATTTTTTGCTGCATCAGCACGAAATTCTTAAAGCCCTGGTTACGTACCAGTGACATACCGATAACTGACGTGAATATAACCAGCACGAGGGTCAGCAATACCCCCAATACATGGGCAACTTGAATAAAGATTGAAATCTCAATATAGACATAAAGAAAAATGGCAATAAAAGGTAACCAGCGCAAAGGTTTCTCCTGTAATAGCAGCCGGTTAAACCCGGCTACCTGAATGGGTTGCGAATCGCGTTCAGCTTATATTGTGGTCATTAGCAAAATTTCAAGATGTTTGCGCAACTATTTTTGGTAGTAATCCCAAAGCGGTGATCTATTTCACAAATTAATAATTAAGGGGTAAAAACCGACACTTAAAGTGATCCAGATTACGGTAGAAATCCTCAAGCAGCATATGATCTCGGGTATTCGGTCGATGCAGGGGATAATCGTCGGTCGAAAAACATTCGAAACCACATATATTCTGTGTGTTTAAAGCAAATCATTGGCAGCTTGAAAAAGAAGGTTCACATGTCAAACAACATTCGTATCGAAGAAGATCTGTTGGGTACCAGGGAAGTTCCAGCTGATGCCTACTATGGTGTTCACACTCTGAGAGCGATTGAAAACTTCTATATCAGCAACAACAAAATCAGTGATATTCCTGAATTTGTTCGCGGTATGGTAATGGTTAAAAAAGCCGCAGCTATGGCAAACAAAGAGCTGCAAACCATTCCTAAAAGTGTAGCGAATGCCATCATTGCCGCATGTGATGAAGTCCTGAACAACGGAAAATGCATGGATCATCCCGGTAGACGTCTACCAGGGCGGCGCAGGTACTTCCGTAAACATGAACACCAACGAAGTGCTGGCCAATATCGGTCTGGAACTGATGGGTCACCAGAAAGGTGAATATCAGTACCTGAACCCGAACGACCATGTTAACAAATGTCAGTCCACTAACGACGCCTACCCGACCGGTTTCCGTATCGCAGTTTACTCTTCCCTGATTAAGCTGGTAGATGCGATTAACCAACTGCGTGAAGGCTTTGAACGTAAAGCTGTCGAATTCCAGGACATCCTGAAAATGGGTCGTACCCAGCTGCAGGACGCAGTACCGATGACCCTCGGTCAGGAATTCCGCGCTTTCAGCATCCTGCTGAAAGAAGAAGTGAAAAATATCCAACGTACCGCTGAACTGCTGCTGGAAGTTAACCTTGGCGCAACAGCAATCGGTACTGGTCTGAACACGCCGAAAGAGTACTCTCCGCTGGCAGTGAAAAAACTGGCTGAAGTCACTGGCTTCCCATGCGTACCGGCTGAAGACCTGATCGAAGCGACCTCTGACTGCGGCGCTTATGTTATGGTTCACGGCGCGCTGAAACGCCTGGCTGTGAAGATGTCCAAAATCTGTAACGACCTGCGCTTGCTCTCTTCTGGTCCACGTGCCGGCCTGAACGAGATCAACCTGCCGGAACTGCAGGCGGGCTCTTCCATCATGCCAGCTAAAGTAAACCCGGTTGTTCCGGAAGTGGTTAACCAGGTATGCTTCAAAGTCATCGGTAACGACACCACTGTTACCATGGCAGCAGAAGCAGGTCAGCTGCAGTTGAACGTTATGGAGCCGGTCATTGGCCAGGCTATGTTCGAATCCGTTCACATTCTGACCAACGCTTGCTACAACCTGCTGGAAAAATGCATTAACGGCATCACGGCTAACAAAGAAGTGTGCGAAGGTTACGTTTACAACTCTATCGGTATCGTTACTTACTTGAACCCGTTCATCGGTCACCACAACGGTGACATCGTGGGTAAAATCTGTGCCGAAACCGGTAAGAGTGTACGTGAAGTCGTTCTGGAACGCGGTCTGTTGACTGAAGCGGAACTTGACGATATTTTCTCCGTACAGAATCTGATGCACCCGGCTTACAAAGCAAAACGCTATACTGATGAAAGCGAACAGTAATCGTACAGGGTAGTACAAATAGAGAAGGCACGTCAGATGACGTGCCTTTTTTCTTGTGAGCAGTAACTTAAAAATAACAATCTAATATCAACTTGTTAAAAAACAAGGAAGGCTAATATGCTAGTTGTAGAACTCATCATAGTTTTGCTGGCGATCTTCTTGGGCGCCAGATTGGGGGGAATAGGTATTGGTTTTGCAGGCGGATTGGGGGTGCTGGTTCTTGCCGCTATTGGCGTTAAACCCGGTAACATCCCGTTCGATGTCATTTCCATTATCATGGCGGTTATCGCCGCTATTTCTGCCATGCAGGTTGCTGGCGGTCTGGACTATCTGGTTCATCAGACAGAAAAGCTGCTGCGCCGTAACCCGAAATACATCACGATCCTCGCGCCGATCGTGACCTATTTCCTGACAATCTTTGCTGGTACTGGCAACATCTCTCTGGCAACGCTGCCTGTTATCGCTGAAGTTGCGAAGGAACAAGGCGTTAAACCGTGCCGTCCGCTGTCTACTGCAGTGGTATCCGCGCAGATTGCGATCACCGCATCGCCAATCTCAGCGGCCGTGGTTTACATGTCTTCCGTAATGGAAGGTCATGGCATCAGCTACCTCCATCTGCTCTCCGTGGTCATCCCGTCCACCTTGCTGGCGGTTCTGGTGATGTCCTTCCTGGTCACTATGCTGTTCAACTCCAAACTCTCTGACGATCCGATTTATCGCAAGCGTCTGGAAGAAGGCCTCGTTGAACTGCGCGGTGAAAAGCAGATTGAAATCAAATCCGGTGCAAAAACGTCCGTCTGGCTGTTCCTGCTGGGCGTAGTTGGCGTGGTTATCTATGCAATCATCAACAGCCCAAGCATGGGTCTGGTTGAAAAACCGCTGATGAACACCACCAACGCAATCCTGATCATCATGCTCAGCGTTGCAACTCTGACCACCGTTATCTGTAAAGTCGATACCGACAACATCCTCAACTCCAGCACCTTCAAAGCAGGTATGAGCGCCTGTATTTGTATCCTGGGTGTTGCGTGGCTGGGCGATACTTTCGTTTCCAACAACATCGACTGGATCAAAGATACCGCTGGTGAAGTGATTCAGGGTCATCCGTGGCTGCTGGCCGTCATCTTCTTCTTTGCTTCTGCTCTGCTGTACTCTCAGGCTGCAACCGCAAAAGCACTGATGCCGATGGCTCTGGCACTGAACGTTTCTCCGCTGACCGCTGTTGCTTCTTTCGCTGCGGTGTCTGGTCTGTTCATTCTGCCGACCTACCCGACGCTGGTTGCTGCGGTACAGATGGATGACACGGGTACAACTCGTATCGGTAAATTCGTCTTCAACCATCCGTTCTTCATCCCGGGTACTCTGGGTGTTGCCCTGGCCGTTTGCTTCGGCTTCGTGCTGGGTAGCTTCATGCTGTAATGACCAATCGCGGGGCTTCAGGCCCCGCTTTCTTTCCCGCCGACTAACATCCTTCCCCCGTCCGTTGTATAGTGACCTCTCTCTTGCGGTTCCATCTGTTCTTGCGAGGTGTTTATGCTTGATGAAAAAAGTTCGAATACCGCGTCTGTCGTGGTGCTATGTACGGCACCGGATGAAGCGACAGCCCAGGATTTAGCCGCCAAAGTGCTGGCGGAAAAACTGGCGGCCTGCGCGACCTTGATCCCCGGCGCGACCTCTCTCTATTACTGGGAAGGTAAGCTGGAGCAAGAATACGAAGTGCAGATGATTTTAAAAACTACCGTATCTCTCCAGCAGGCACTGCTGGAATGCCTGAAGTCTCATCATCCATATCAAACCCCGGAACTTCTGGTTTTACCTGTTACACACGGAGACACAGATTACCTCTCATGGCTCAACGCATCTTTACGCTGATCCTGCTACTTTGCAGCACTTCCGTTTTTGCCGGATTATTCGACGCGCCGGGACGTTCACAATTTGTCCCCGCGGATCAAGCCTTTGCTTTTGATTTTCAGCAAAACCAACATGACCTGAATCTGACCTGGCAGATCAAAGACGGTTACTACCTCTACCGTAAACAGGTCCGCATTACGCCGGAACACGCGAAAATTGCCGACGTGCAGCTGCCGCAAGGCGTCTGGCATGAAGATGAGTTTTACGGCAAAAGCGAGATTTACCGCGATCGGCTGACGCTTCCCGTAACCATCAACCAGGCGAGTGCGGGAGCGACGTTAACTGTCACCTACCAGGGCTGTGCTGATGCTGGTTTCTGTTATCCGCCAGAAACCAAAACCGTTCCGTTAAGCGAAGTGGTCGCCAACAACGCAGCGTCACAGCTTGTGTCTGTTCCGCAGCAAGAGCAGCCCACCGCGCAATTGCCCTTTTCCGCGCTCTGGGCGTTGTTGATCGGTATTGGTATCGCCTTTACGCCATGCGTGCTGCCAATGTACCCACTGATTTCTGGCATCGTGCTGGGCAGTAAACAGCGGCTCTCCACTGCCAGAGCATTGTTGCTGACCTTTATTTATGTGCAGGGGATGGCGCTGACTTACACGGCACTGGGTCTGGTGGTTGCCGCCGCAGGGTTACAGTTCCAGGCGGCGCTACAGCACCCATACGTGCTCATTGGCCTCGCTATCGTCTTTACCTTGCTGGCGATGTCAATGTTTGGCTTGTTTACCCTGCAACTCCCCTCTTCGCTGCAAACGCGCCTCACGCTGATGAGCAATCGCCAACAGGGCGGCTCACCTGGCGGTGTGTTTGTTATGGGGGCGATTGCCGGACTGATCTGTTCACCATGCACCACCGCACCGCTTAGCGCGATTCTGCTGTATATCGCCCAAAGCGGGAACATGTGGCTGGGCGGCGGCACGCTTTATCTCTATGCGTTGGGCATGGGCCTGCCGCTGATGCTAATTACCGTCTTTGGTAACCGCTTGCTGCCGAAAAGCGGCCCGTGGATGGAACAAGTCAAAACCGCGTTTGGTTTTGTGATCCTCGCACTGCCGGTCTTCCTGCTGGAGCGAGTGATTGGTGATATATGGGGATTACGCTTGTGGTCGGCGCTTGGTGTCGCATTCTTTGGCTGGGCCTTTATCACCAGCCTACAGGCCAAACGCGGCTGGATGAGCGTAGTGCAAATAATTCTGCTGGCAGCAGCATTGGTTAGCGTGCGCCCACTTCAGGATTGGGCATTTGGTGCGACGCATACCGCGCAAACTCAGACGCATCTCAACTTTACACAAATCAAAACGGTAGATGAGTTAAATCAGGCGCTCGTTGAAGCCAAAGGCAAACCAGTGATGTTAGATCTCTATGCCGACTGGTGCGTCGCCTGTAAAGAGTTTGAGAAATACACCTTCAGCGACCCGCAGGTGCAAAAAGCGTTAGCAGACACGGTCTTACTTCAGGCTAACGTCACTGCCAACGACGCCCAAGATGTGGCGCTGTTAAAGCATCTTAATGTCCTTGGCCTACCGACAATTCTCTTTTTTGACGGACAAGGCCAGGAGCATCCGCAAGCGCGTGTCACGGGCTTTATGGATGCTGAAACCTTCAGCGCACATTTGCGCGATCGCCAACCGTGAACGACACTTGCAGTGGGAAAGACGGAGGAAAATAGCGTGCAACGTGAAGATGTACTGGGAGAAGCCCTGAAATTATTAGAATTACAAGGGATTGCCAACACCACGCTGGAGATGGTTGCTGAACGTGTGGATTATCCACTGGACGAGCTACGCCGCTTCTGGCCAGACAAAGAGGCAATCCTCTATGATGCGCTGCGCTATCTTAGCCAACAGATAGATGTCTGGCGTCGTCAGCTGATGCTGGACGAAACGCAAACCGCCGAACAAAAGCTGCTGGCGCGTTATCAGGCGCTATCGGAGTGCGTTAAAAACAACCGCTATCCGGGCTGTCTGTTTATCGCTGCCTGTACGTTTTATCCCGATCCTGGCCACCCTATTCATCAACTGGCCGATCAGCAAAAAAGCGCGGCCTACGATTTCACCCACGAACTGTTAACCACACTGGAAGTTGACGATCCGGCGATGGTAGCAAAGCAGATGGAACTGGTGCTGGAAGGCTGTTTAAGCCGAATGCTGGTGAATCGTAGCCAGGCGGATGTCGACACCGCACATCGGCTGGCGGAAGATATCCTGCGCTTCGCCCGCTGCCGCCAGGGTGGCGCTTTGACGTAATTCGGATTTCTGGCCCTTTCGTATACGCATATAATTCCATCAACACGGATATGTAAAAGGGAATTATATGCGCCTTCTTCACCACGCCACACTTGCCGCTCTTTTCGTTATACCCTTCTTTGCCAATGCTATAAGTGGCCTTACTTTCAGCCATAAAGACTGGGAACTCGCCTGTGACAACACCGGCACCTGCCGCGCAGCGGGCTATGGTGATAACGTCAGTGCATTGCTGACGCGTCGAGCTGGTATATCCCCTGATACCCGAATAGAGGTAACTTTTGCCCAACGAGAACAAGGGCAATCCCCCATCTCTACTGCCGTGCTTTTTATTAATAATCAAAAACAAAGGCCACTTATTCCTGTTTCTGATGGCTATTTTTTGCTGGGAAGTGACATCAGGTCTGCCTTTATTCGGGCATTACAACAAAATGACATGATTGAATTTGAAGCCGACGGCGAACGTAAAATGCTCTCTCTGGCAGGATCTGACGCCGTACTGCTGAAAATGGATGCGTTCCAAAAACGTATCAATACCGCAAGCGCCCTGCTTAAGCCAGGACCTGACAACATTTTCGAAGCACTCCCCGAATCTCCCACACCGCTTATCGCGACACGCCCCGTTATCTCATCGCCGAAAATTACACAACTAACGGAATTACAGCTCCAAAATATCCAGTCACAGCTTCAACTAACACCAGAGATGAACTGTAGGGCGGAGGAGGGAAATAACCGCTATTACGCCATTCCGGTTGATAAAAATCATACGTTAATTCAAACCGCATGTTTCGATATCTCCCGTTACGCCATGTGGCTGACTAACTCCACGTTAACAGCCTCTCCGCAGTTGATTACCAACGATGCAAGCGGCTATGAGGACGGAGAGATAATAAAATTTGCCGAGCCGATACAGATCTGGCGCTGGACCGGAAAAACGTTTGCATTAACCGATGAATACCGTAGTGGTGGTCGGGGAACTTTATCTGTTAACGGAGTCTGGACGCTACCCACATTCGTGAGCCATGTCCGCGCGCAACAAGACATCGACAAAGATAATGCCGCGCTAAAGTCTCTTCATGATGCCATCAATAAAGAAAAAGCGATTAACCCAGAACTGAATCTGAAGAAAGTTTCTGACCAGTTTCCATTAATGGGGCAGTCTACGGATTTCTCAGTGCAAGGCATCGATGAACAAGATAATCCATTACCCGATCATAAACCCTCAGCCGAAATCAGTGACGATGAATGGCAGGCCTTTAAACAATCACCTGTCGGAGGCGTTTCCGAAAATGGGCGAATCGACTATGTGTTGGTTGATTTAGATGGTGACGGAAAACGCGATCTCATTATTGACTGTTATGTTGGTGGTACGGGGCTTTTTAGCTACACGGGCGTACTAAAACGCGGGGATAAGACGTTTTATGCGGTAAAGAGCACTGACGATGAAAATCTTGATATAGCAGGTGCGTTGTTCTCGGAATCCGGACGTGGTGCTAACCAGTGGAGCCAATGGGTTCGCATACACGGCCAGGTTTATGCGCTCTGGTATAACGGGCAGTTTGGCGAAGATAACCTTTATTTACTGCGACCTTTTATCAACACAGACAAAGTTCCTGTTGTGACGATTCGTTACCGCTATGCCTTAGAAATAATGAAAGCCCACAGCAAAGAACTCCCGGCTATCAGTGATAAAGACCGCAAAAGCCTGTTGAAAGCTCTCGCCCGGATGCAGGACCATCTCATTAAAGATATGCCCTCAAATCAACCACCTGCAGCCATATGCCCAATTCCACCAAACACGTCTGCCGCAGATGCTGACAACTACCGCTATGGGGAGCCACTGCATTACACCTTTGAACGTGTTGCCGTCATTCCTGTCTGGTTGAATAACAAATGTTACATAGGCACCGTTGCCAGCCATCACGGTTATTACCAAAATGGTGTAGATGCAGAAATAATTATCACCTCCCCGAGACAAGAAGACGGTTTTATACCAGGCTATTTGCTTACAGGTAAACGGCATGTCACAGCCATCCAAAGCGGCTGGAAACCGCGGGAAGGTGATATGGGAGTGATGTAATTTTCCGCAGCAATGGTCCAGAACTGCGCAAATTGCCGCAAAGATAAGCAACCAGACAGCAAAACGTGAAATTGAGTTGACGAGATGTGCAGATTACGGTTTAATGCGCCCCGTTGCCCGGATAGCTCAGTCGGTAGAGCAGGGGATTGAAAATCCCCGTGTCCTTGGTTCGATTCCGAGTCCGGGCACCAAATTCATATAAACGGACCTCCACGGAGGTCCGTTTTTCGTTTTAGGACGCCACGATTTAAGCGTCCTGCCGCCAAATCAATTCTACCGAACTCAACCAGACTCCCCCCACATCAACCCCATTGTGTGGGTATAATTGCGGGTATACCCCAGTTCGACAGAATTTGTACCCTCTTTAACGCATTCAGAAGGCTGAACTATGGCACTGACTGACGCAAAAATCCGGGCTGCAAAGCACACTGACAAGGCTTATAAACTCACTGACGGGGCTGGCATGTTCCTGCTGGTACATCCTAATGGTTCCCGTTACTGGCGTCTCCGTTATCGCATTCTGGGTAAGGAGAAAACTCTGGCACTTGGTGTATACCCGGAGGTTTCTCTCTCCGAAGCTCGTACAAAACGGGATGAGGCCCGAAAACTGATTTCGGAGGGGATTGACCCTTGCGAACAGAAAAGAGCTAAAAAAGTAGTCCCTGATTTACAACTCTCTTTTGAACATATTGCACGACGCTGGCATGCCAGTAATAAACAATGGGCACAATCACACAGCGATAAGGTACTCAAAAGCCTCGAAACACACGTTTTCCCCTTTATCGGCAACCGGAACATCACAACACTCAATACCCCGGACCTGCTTATCCCTGTTCGTGCTGCAGAAGCTAAACAAATTTATGAAATCGCCAGTCGTCTGCAGCAAAGAATATCTGCTGTAATGCGTTATGCCGTACAGTCTGGCATCATCAGATATAATCCTGCTCTGGATATGGCTGGCGCATTGACCTCTGTAAAACGACAGCATCGCCCCGCTCTTGATCTTTCACGTCTGCCTGAACTTCTGTCGCGTATTAACAGTTATAAAGGTCAGCCTGTCACCCGGCTTGCTGTTATGCTGAATTTACTGGTTTTTATTCGCTCCAGTGAACTCAGATATGCCCGCTGGGCTGAAATTGATATTGACAATTCAATGTGGACTATTCCAGCCGAACGCAAACCTCTGCCAGGGGTAAAATTCTCACACCGGGGCTCCAAGATGCGAACACCACATCTTGTGCCACTCAGCAAACAGGCTGTAGCCATACTGACAGAACTTCAGACATGGGCTGGTGAAAATGGTCTGATCTTTACGGGAGCACATGACCCGCGTAAACCAATCAGTGAAAATACCGTAAATAAGGCCCTCAGAGTGATGGGGTATGACACAACCAAGGAAGTCTGTGGCCATGGATTCCGGGCGATGGCGTGCAGTGCATTGATTGAATCAGGTTTGTGGTCCCGCGATGCTGTGGAACGTCAGATGAGCCATCAGGAGCGTAATGGTGTACGTGCTGCGTATATCCATAAAGCAGAACATCTGGAAGAACGTCGACTGATGCTACAGT
>NZ_JABWMS020000080.1:0-15148 GCF_013369155.2 Escherichia sp. 94.0001
CCCTAATACTTTATTATTCATAAAATTAATTTCGCTGCATTCCACGACAATCGCCAGCGTGAGGGGAAATTACTTGATTATAAATTATTACTTATAATTTCTCCATTTCCTGCCAACTCTAAAAAAACATCGAATGAAATTGCTATTTGTTTTACTTCAGCTATATCCAGGTCACCAAAATTTACGGAAGATATTCTGATATGTTCTGGATTACGATAATCCAGTAAAAAACATATCGGCCCACCATCAGAACCAAAAGCCATAAACTGTTCACCTAGATAATGATTGATTAAATAACCATCATTTAATTCCTTAATTTCTTCTAATGGCCACAAGGAAATGTAAATATTGTGAAATTTACCTGCTCCACCGTTAGACCACAGAAAAAACTCTTTCATATCTTCTGGAAAACGATGCGTGAAATTGGACTCTAACAACATCATATCTTTTTCTGACAAAGAATCATATTTTGTCCAAAATGGTTTTATCTGTTCTATGATTTTTTCCACTTTATAGTACTCATGATTCGTTAAAATATTAACAGGATTTTCACCCATACGATTAATATACGATATTTTAATCTCAAGAATATATTTGGATGGTGAAGTTATCTGGGGCATACATTCACACTACATATATTATCCGAAGGCGGTTGCGCTACCGCCATACCCTGATAAAACTCACCATCTGCACGAAACGGATTTTACGCTTTTTCTCGTGACGAAATAGCTAATTCTCAATTCAATTAACATCCACTGCATTATCTGACCAATCACTCTCTCTCCGGTAGCCCGATAACAAACCTTGTTCCCCGCGCATCTGACGTTACCGCAACCGTGCCTTTATGCGCGACAACAATCGATTTCACTATCGCCAGCCCAATACCGCTACCTTCACCTTTTCGCTGGCGGGAAGGATCAACGCGGTAGAAACGGTCAAACAAACGCGGTAAGTGCTCGGGCGCAATGGGCGTACCGGGGTTTTCGACGGTAACTTGCACCTGGTGATCGACCGTCTGGCAGCGCACTACAATTGCCTCTCCGGGCGGCGTATAACGCAGGGCGTTAGAAAGCAGGTTGCTTAGCGCCCGGCGCAGCATCAGCGGATCGCCCGCAACCTGACATTTGTCGCCAACAAACCGTAGTGCTACGCCGCGATCTTCTGCTAACGCCTCGAAAAAATCGAACACTTTGCCAACTTCATCCGCCAGGTTGAGCATTTTCTTTTCGGGGATTAACTGGTTGTTATCGGCCTGAGCGAGAAACAGCATATCGCTGACCATTTTCGCCATTCGCGTCAGCTCTTCGAGATTAGAGTAGAGCACATCTTCCAGCTCCTTCTGGCTGCGCGACTGGCTGAGTGCGATTTCCGTTTGCGTTATGAGATTCGTGATCGGCGTGCGAATTTCGTGGGCGATATCCGCTGAGAAATTGGACTGGCGGTTAAAGACATCCTCGATACGCTCGATCATATGGTTGAACGACAGCACCAGTTGTTCCAGCTCAATGGGCACGGTCTGTGGATCGAGGCGAACGTCGAGATCTTTCGAGGTAATGTTCTGGATTTGACGGCTGACGCTGCGAATTGGCGCGTGGCCTTTATGTACCGCCAACAGCACGATAAAGACGATCAGGATGCTGATGATCGATGCGGTCATAATAAGTTTATTCATCAAATCATTAATGTAATGAAGATGAAAATCAATAGACAGCGCGATGTAGAGCGTATAAATCGGTTTGCCGTCCACCAGCGGGCCAACCGGCAAGTTAATCATCCGCCAGTTGCTGTGTTCCATATGCCCGTGACCGTGGCCTGGCATCATCATTGTCGGGCCGGAAAGGAGATACACCTCGCCGCCCCGAGCGTCTTTATCGGGTATGGCATCACGTGCAAACTCGCGGATATCCGGCGCGCCGGGGGAGTGATACACCGTTTTACCGTGGCTATCTGCCAGAGAAATCAACACATTGGAATAACCACTGACAATATCTTCCAGCGTCATTAAGCGTCGGGCTTGCGTTTCGTCAGGGTGATTAAGTACCCGTTCAAGTGTGGCGCTAATCTCTTTTAAATCATTAATATCCTGCTCGGCAAAATGCACTTTTACTGAGTGGATCATGATCCATGCAAAGGCGAAAAACGCCGCGATGGTGGCCAGGCTAATAAAAAAGGTCAGGCGGGTTGCCAGCGAAAACGGGCGCTGAAACGGCTTACTGACCATCCGGCACCTCAAGCATGTAACCCACGCCGCGCACGGTTTGAATCAGCTTCGGCTCAAAGTCGTTGTCGATTTTGCCGCGCAGCCGCTTCACCGCCACATCAATGGCGTTAGTGTCGCTGTCGAAATTCATGTCCCACACCTGCGAGGCGATAAGCGAGCGGGGCAGCACTTCGCCCTGATGGCGAAGGAAAAACTCCAGCAGAGTAAACTCTTTACTGGTCAAAGTGATGCGCGTGCCGCTGCGGGTGACTTTGCGGCTGACCAGATCAACCATTAAATCGGCAACCTGAAACTGACTTTCGATAATCACCGCCGCCCCGCGACGCAGTAGAGTGCGCACCCGCGCCAGCAGTTCAGCAAAAGCGAACGGCTTCACCAGATAGTCATCCGCTCCCAGCTCCAGCCCCTTGACGCGATGTTCAATGGTGCCAAGCGCGGTAAGCAACAGAATCGGCATCCCTTTATTGGCGGAACGCAACATACGCACGATATCCCAGCCGTTCACGTCCGGCAGCATAATATCTAGGATTATCAGGTCATAATCACCTGTCATCGCCAGATGGTATCCATTCAGCCCGTTATCGGCCAAATCAACCACAAAACCGGCCTCGGTTAACCCTTTGGTTAAGTATTCGCCGGTTTTCTTTTCATCTTCGACAATCAACAGTTTCATATTTCCTCCGCATGTTGCCCGGGCAATTCTAGAGTAGCGGGATCAGATGGCAATCGCTTATTGGCAAAATGACAATTTTGTCATTTTCCTGTCACCGGAAAATCAGAGCCTGGCGAGTAAAGTTGGCGGCATAAAATCACCAGAAATTATGAGCCTATGTCTCCTTGTAAACTTCTGCCATTTTGTGTGGCCCTTGCGCTAACCGGTTGTTCACTGGCACCGGAATATCAGCGTCCGGCAATGCCCGTGCCGCAGCAGTTCTCACTCAGCCAGAACGGCCTGGTTAACGCGGTAGATAACTACCAGAACGCGGGCTGGCGCACCTTTTTTGTTGATAATCAGGTGAAGACGCTGATTAGCGAGGCGCTGGTGAATAATCGGGATTTGCGCATGGCGACGCTGAAAGTGCAGGAGGCACGGGCGCAATATCGTCTGACCGATGCCGACCGCTACCCGCAGCTCAATGGCGAGGGTAGCGGCAGCTGGAGCGGCAATCTTAAAGGCGATTCAGCCACGACGCGGGAGTTCTCGACTGGCCTTAACGCCAGCTTTGATCTCGATTTTTTCGGTCGCTTAAAGAACATGAGCGAAGCCGAGCGACAAAATTATTTAGCCACTGAGGAAGCTCAGCGCGCGGTGCATATTCTGCTGGTTTCTAATGTCGCGCAAAGCTATTTCAATCAGCAACTGGCTTATGCGCAATTACAAATAGCCGAAGAAACGCTGCGTAATTATCAGCAGTCATATGCGTTTGTCGAAAAACAACTTTTGACTGGTAGCAGCAATGTTCTGGCGCTGGAACAGGCTCGCGGGGTGATAGAAAGTACCCGCAGTGATATCGCTAAACGTCAGGGGGAACTGGCGCAGGCGAATAATGCATTGCAACTGTTATTGGGAAACTACGGCAAGCTGCCGCAAGCGCAGACAGTAAACAGCGACAGCCTGCAAAGCGTTAAATTACCGGCGGGCTTGTCGTCGCAAATCTTGTTGCAGCGCCCGGATATTATGGAAGCTGAACACGCGTTAATGGCGGCTAATGCCAATATTGGTGCTGCGCGTGCGGCATTTTTCCCGTCTATAAGCCTGACCAGTGGAATATCAACCGCCAGCAGCGATCTGTCATCATTATTTAACGCCAGCAGCGGGATGTGGAATTTTATTCCCAAAATTGAGATCCCCATTTTTAATGCCGGACGCAACCAGGCCAATCTGGATATCGCCGAAATTCGCCAGCAGCAGTCGGTGGTGAATTATGAACAGAAAATTCAGAACGCCTTTAAAGAAGTGGCAGATGCGCTTGCATTACGTCAAAGCCTGAACGATCAAATCAGCGCCCAGCAGCGTTATCTGGCGTCGCTGCAAATTACCCTGCAACGGGCGCGGGCATTATATCAGCACGGCGCGGTAAGTTATCTGGAAGTGCTGGATGCCGAACGTTCTTTATTTGCAACCCGACAAACTTTACTCGACCTGAATTATGCCCGTCAGGTTAACGAAGTTTCCTTATATACCGCCCTGGGTGGCGGTTGGCAGCAATAAATTTTAACTCCAGGAGAGAATAATGAAAAAAGCACTGCAAGTCGTAATGTTCAGTCTGTTTACTGTTATTGGCTTTAATGCCCAGGCTAACGAACATCACCATGAAACCATGAGCGAAGCACAACCACAGGTTATTAGCGCCACCGGTGTGGTAAAAGGTGTTGATCTGGAAAGCAAAAAAATCACCATCCATCACGATCCGATTGCTGCCGTGAACTGGCCGGAGATGACCATGCGCTTTACCATCACCCCGCAGACGAAAATGAGTGAAATTAAAACTGGCGACAAAGTAGCGTTTAATTTTGTCCAGCAGGGCAACCTTTCTTTATTACAGGATATTAAAGTCAGCCAGTAACCCAGGTTTAATGAGATGAAAAAAATCGTGCTTATTATCGGCAGCATGATCGCGGGCGGTATTATTTCTGCGGCAGGTTTTACCTGGTTTGCAAAGGCTGAACCGCCCGCAGAAAAAACGTCGACCGCAGAACGTAAAGTCTTATTCTGGTACGACCCAATGTATCCCAATACGCGGTTCGATAAACCAGGTAAATCGCCGTTTATGGATATGGATCTGGTGCCGAAATATGCCGATGAAGAGAGTTCTGCGTCTGGTGTGCGCATTGACCCGACCCAGACGCAAAATCTGGGGGTGAAAACGGCGACCGTCACGCGCGGGCCGCTGACTTTTGCCCAGAGTTTCCCAGCGAATGTGAGTTACAACGAGTATCAGTTTGCCATTGTGCAGGCCCGCGCCGCCGGGTTTATCGACAAGGTGTATCCGCTCACCGTGGGCGATAAAGTGCAAAAGGGCACACCGCTTCTCGACCTGACCATTCCCGACTGGGTGGAAGCGCAGAGTGAGTATTTACTGCTGCGCGAAACCGGCGGTACGGCGACCCAGACTGAAGGCATTCTTGAGCGCCTGCGGCTGGCGGGAATGCCGGAGGCCGATATTCGCCGCCTGATTACCACGCAAAAAATCCAGACTCGCTTTACGCTCAAAGCGCCCATTGATGGCGTGATCACCGCGTTTGATCTGCGCGCGGGAATGAATATCGCCAAAGATAACGTGGTCGCGAAAATTCAGGGTATGGACCCGGTGTGGGTCACTGCTGCGATCCCGGAGTCCATCGCCTGGCTGGTGAAAGATGCCTCGCAATTTACGCTCACCGTTCCGGCGCGACCGGATAAAACGCTCAGCATCCGCAAATGGACCCTTCTACCCGGCGTGGATGCCGCGACCCGCACGCTGCAACTGCGTCTGGAGGTCGACAACGCCGACGAGGCGCTAAAACCGGGAATGAACGCCTGGTTGCAACTCAACACCGCCAGTGAACCGATGCTGCTCATTCCGTCACAGGCACTGATTGATACTGGTAACGAACAGCGGGTGATTACCGTTGATGCCGACGGGCGCTTTGTACCGAAACGCGTTGCTGTTTTCCAGGCGTCGCAAGGCGTCACCGCGCTACGTTCTGGTCTGGCGGAAGGTGAAAAGGTGGTTTCCAGCGGCCTGTTCCTGATTGATTCTGAAGCCAATATTTCTGGCGCACTGGAGCGGATGCGCTCTGAAAGTGCTACCCATGCGCATTGAGGGAATAACCAATGATTGAATGGATTATTCGTCGCTCGGTGGCGAACCGTTTTCTGGTGCTGATGGGCGCGTTGTTTCTGAGTATCTGGGGCACCTGGACTATCATTAACACGCCAGTGGATGCGCTGCCGGATCTCTCCGATGTGCAGGTGATTATTAAAACCAGCTATCCCGGTCAGGCACCGCAAATCGTTGAAAATCAGGTGACTTATCCGCTAACCACCACCATGTTGTCAGTACCTGGCGCGAAGACTGTGCGCGGTTTCTCGCAGTTTGGCGACTCTTATGTGTATGTCATTTTCGAAGATGGCACCGATCCGTACTGGGCGCGCTCGCGGGTACTGGAGTACCTCAACCAGGTACAGGGTAAACTGCCTGCGGGAGTCAGCGCCGAGTTGGGGCCAGATGCCACGGGTGTTGGCTGGATCTATGAATATGCACTGGTGGATCGCAGCGGTAAGCACGATCTGGCCGATTTACGCTCATTGCAGGACTGGTTTCTCAAATATGAGCTAAAAACCATCCCTGACGTTGCGGAAGTGGCGTCGGTGGGCGGTGTGGTGAAAGAGTATCAGGTGGTTATCGATCCACAGCGCCTGGCGCAATATGGCATCAGTCTCGCCGAAGTAAAAAGCGCGCTGGATGCTTCAAACCAGGAAGCGGGCGGTTCGTCGATCGAACTGGCGGAAGCGGAATATATGGTGCGCGCCAGCGGCTATCTGCAAACGCTCGACGACTTTAATCACATCGTTTTAAAAGCCAGCGAAAATGGCGTGCCCGTTTATCTGCGTGATGTTGCGAAGGTCCAGATTGGCCCGGAGATGCGCCGGGGCATTGCCGAACTCAATGGTGAAGGCGAAGTGGCGGGCGGGGTGGTGATCCTGCGCTCCGGCAAAAACGCCCGTGAAGTGATCGCCGCCGTGAAGGACAAACTGGAAACGCTGAAAAGCAGTCTGCCGGAAGGCGTGGAGATAGTTACAACATACGATCGCAGCCAGCTCATTGACCGCGCCATCGACAACCTCAGCGGCAAGTTGCTGGAAGAGTTTATTGTAGTGGCGGTAGTCTGTGCGCTGTTTCTCTGGCATGTGCGCTCGGCGCTGGTGGCGATTATTTCGTTGCCGCTGGGGTTGTGTATTGCTTTTATTATCATGCACTTCCAGGGGCTGAATGCCAATATTATGTCGCTGGGCGGTATTGCGATTGCCGTCGGGGCGATGGTCGATGCCGCTATCGTCATGATCGAGAATGCGCATAAACGGCTGGAAGAGTGGCAGCACCAGCATCCTGACGCCACGCTGGATAATAAAACGCGCTGGCAGGTGATCACCGATGCATCTGTTGAAGTGGGGCCAGCGCTGTTTATCAGCTTGCTGATTATCACGTTGTCGTTTATCCCGATCTTCACTCTGGAAGGGCAGGAAGGGCGTCTGTTTGGCCCGCTGGCGTTCACCAAAACGTATGCGATGGCGGGCGCGGCGCTGCTGGCGATCGTAGTGATCCCCATCCTGATGGGCTACTGGATCCGTGGAAAAATTCCACCGGAAAGCAGTAACCCGCTCAATCGCTTTTTGATTCGTGTTTATCATCCGCTGTTGCTGAAAGTACTGCACTGGCCTAAAACCACGCTGTTGGTGGCGGCGCTTTCGGTACTGACGGTTCTCTGGCCGCTCAATAAAGTTGGCGGAGAATTTTTACCGCAGATCAATGAAGGCGACTTGTTGTATATGCCATCGACACTGCCGGGGATTTCCGCAGCGGAGGCGGCGAGTATGCTGCAAAAAACCGACAAGCTGATTATGAGCGTACCTGAAGTGGCGCGGGTGTTTGGCAAAACCGGGAAAGCGGAAACCGCCACCGACTCCGCACCGCTGGAGATGGTAGAAACGACCATCCAGCTTAAGCCACAGGATCAGTGGCGGCCTGGCATGACCATGGAAAAAATTATTGAGGAACTGGATAACACCGTGCGTCTGCCGGGGCTGGCGAATCTGTGGGTGCCGCCAATTCGTAACCGTATCGATATGCTCTCGACCGGCATTAAAAGCCCCATCGGCATTAAAGTTTCCGGCACTGTGCTGGCGGATATCGACGCGATGGCGGAGCAAATTGAAGAAGTGGCGCGAACGGTGCCAGGCGTGGCTTCTGCCCTTGCTGAACGTCTGGAAGGTGGGCGCTATATCAACGTTGAGATCAACCGTGAAAAAGCCGCCCGTTACGGTATGACGGTGGCGGATGTGCAGTTGTTTGTGACTTCTGCGGTGGGCGGTGCGATGGTTGGTGAAACGGTGGAAGGGATTGCCCGTTATCCAATTAATCTGCGTTATCCGCAAAGCTGGCGCGATAGCCCACAGGCGCTGCGCCAGCTGCCGATCCTGACGCCAATGAAGCAGCAAATTACCCTGGCAGACGTGGCCGACGTTAAAGTCTCTACCGGACCGTCGATGCTGAAAACCGAGAATGCGCGCCCGACAAGCTGGATTTATATCGATGCCCGCGATCGTGACATGGTGTCGGTGGTTCACGATTTGCAAAAAGCGATTGCCGGGAAAGTGCAGTTAAAACCGGGCACCAGCGTGGCATTCTCCGGGCAGTTCGAGCTACTGGAGCGCGCCAACCATAAGCTGAAACTCATGGTGCCGATGACGTTGATGATCATCTTCGTGCTGTTGTATCTGGCGTTCCGTCGCGTGGGCGAAGCGTTGCTGATTATCAGCAGCGTACCGTTTGCGCTGGTGGGCGGCATCTGGTTGCTGTGGTGGATGGGCTTTCATCTTTCCGTGGCGACGGGCACTGGCTTTATCGCCCTCGCCGGGGTCGCCGCCGAATTTGGCGTGGTGATGTTGATGTATTTACGTCACGCCATAGAGGCAGATCCATCCCTGGATAATCCGCAAACATTCAGCGAGCAGAAGCTGGATGAAGCGTTATATCACGGCGCGGTACTGCGCGTGCGCCCGAAAGCGATGACGGTGGCGGTGATTATCGCGGGTCTGCTGCCGATTTTGTGGGGAACGGGGGCAGGTTCAGAGGTGATGAGCCGGATTGCCGCGCCGATGATTGGCGGCATGATCACCGCACCTTTGCTGTCGCTGTTTATTATTCCGGCGGCGTATAAGCTGATGTGGCTGCACCGACACCGGGTACGGAAATAAAAGCAGGATACCCGGTTTAACCGCGTGGATTGTGTCTTGCGACGATGGGCACTAAATGTTAAAAGGTGCCCCTCAACAAAAAAGTCACACAGGGGAAAGGCGTGAAAAACGCGTCAACCGTATCGGAAGATACTGCGTCGAATAAAGAGCCGACGCTTCATCGCGGATTACATAACCGTCATATTCAACTGATTGCGCTGGGTGGCGCTATTGGTACTGGTCTGTTTCTTGGCATTGGCCCGGCGATTCAGATGGCAGGTCCGGCTGTATTGTTGGGCTACGGCGTCGCCGGGATCATTGCTTTCCTGATTATGCGCCAGCTTGGCGAGATGGTGGTTGAGGAGCCGGTATCCGGTTCGTTTGCCCACTTTGCCTATAAATACTGGGGACCGTTTGCGGGCTTTCTCTCAGGCTGGAACTACTGGGTGATGTTCGTACTGGTGGGGATGGCTGAGCTGACCGCTGCGGGCATCTATATGCAGTACTGGTTCCCGGATGTTCCAACGTGGATCTGGGCTGCCGCCTTCTTTATTATCATCAACGCCGTTAACCTGGTGAACGTGCGCTTATATGGCGAAACTGAGTTCTGGTTTGCGCTGATTAAAGTGCTGGCAATTATCGGCATGATTGGCTTTGGCCTGTGGCTGCTGTTTTCTGGTCACGGCGGCGAGAAAGCCAGTATCGACAACCTCTGGCGCTACGGTGGTTTCTTTGCCACGGGCTGGAATGGGCTGATTTTGTCGCTGGCGGTGATTATGTTCTCCTTCGGCGGGCTGGAACTGATTGGGATTACTGCGGCTGAAGCGCGCGATCCGGAAAAAAGCATTCCAAAAGCGGTAAATCAGGTGGTGTATCGCATTCTGCTGTTTTATATCGGTTCACTGGTGGTTTTACTGGCGCTCTATCCGTGGGTGGAAGTGAAATCTAACAGTAGCCCGTTTGTGATGATTTTCCATAATCTTGACAGCAATGTGGTGGCTTCTGCGCTGAACTTCGTCATTCTGGTGGCATCGTTGTCGGTCTATAACAGTGGGGTTTATTCCAACAGCCGCATGCTGTTTGGCCTTTCTGTGCAGGGTAATGCGCCGAAGTTTCTTACCCGCGTTAGCCATCGCGGTGTGCCGATCAACTCGCTGATGCTTTCCGGGGCGATCACTTCTCTGGTGGTGCTGATTAACTATCTGCTGCCGCAAAAAGCGTTTGGTCTGCTGATGGCGCTGGTGGTGGCAACGTTGCTGTTGAACTGGATTATGATCTGTCTGGCGCATCTGCGTTTTCGCGCGGCGATGCGACGTCAGGGACGAGAAACACAGTTTAAAGCGCTGCTCTATCCGTTCGGCAACTATCTCTGCATTGCCTTCCTCGGCATGATTTTGCTGCTGATGTGCACGTTGGATGATATGCGCTTGTCGGCAATTTTGCTGCCGGTGTGGATTGTATTCCTGTTTGTGGCGTTTAAAACATTGCGTAGAAAAGCGAATTAAGCTGATGTGAGGCTGATTTGCCCGATGCGCAAGCTTATCGGGCCTACAATTTGTAACGATTCTGTAAGTCGGATAAGGTGTTCACGCCACATCCGACAAAACGAAGTCAACCATCTGAATCCGCTCTCATCCATTCGATGAGAGCGGATTTTTTAATTACTGCTTAAATGCACCCGCCAGAGAGCGAATATCATTGCCGGTTGGTGACTGATGAAGCCGCAGACCAAACTCTTCGACAATCGCAAATATGTGGTCGAAAATATCAGCCTGAATACTTTCATATTCCAGCCACACCACGGTGTTGGTAAACGCATAGATCTCGAGCGGTAAACCGTTATCGCCAGGAGCCAGTTGGCGCACCATTAAGGTCATATCTTTACGAATCCGCGGATGGTTACGTAGATATTCGTTCAGATAGGCGCGAAAGGTTCCAATATTGGTCATTCGACGCAGGTTTAATACCGACTCTGTAGAACCTTGCTGGCGATTCCACTCATTAATTTCCTGATGGCGGCTGGTTAAATAAGGTTTTAACAAATGCGCTTTATTCAGACGTTGCATTTCGTCTTCATCAAGAAAATGAATACTGGTGACATCAATGCTGATACTGCGTTTAATACGTCGCCCGCCGGATGCTGACATCCCGCTCCAGTTTTTAAAGGAGTCAGAAACCAGAGACCAGGTAGGAATAGTGGTAATGGTATTGTCCCAGTTACGCACTTTGACGGTGGTTAACCCAATATCGATCACCGCGCCATCCGCGCCGTATTTCGGCATCTCCAGCCAGTCGCCCAGTTTCAGCATATCGTTCGCGGAAAGCTGAATACCTGCCACCAGACCAAGAATCGGATCTTTAAATACCAACATCAGCACGGCAGCCATTGCACCAAGACCGCTGATCAGAATCGCTGGCGATTGACCAATCAGCAGCGAGATCATCAAAATGCCGACCAGAATCGCGCCGATCAGTTTAATCCCCTGAAATATCCCTTTCAGCGGTAACTGAGACGCCGCTGGGAATTTCTGCGCCAGATTCAAAATAACATCCAGCAACGAGAAGACTGAAAGCAGTGCATACATCATGATCCACAACTGCGCGCAGGTGGTCAGAATATCAGCCGCTTCGGTGCCTTTTTGCAGCCAGAATACCGCCTGAATATTGACGATAATCCCCTGCAAGGTGAAAGCTAAACGGTGGAAGAGTTTATTCTGGGTAATGATTTGCAACCATAGCCGTGAACTGGCGATGGCACGTTTTTCGAAGGTCCGTAGTACTACCCAGTGCAAAATAATATGCACTACAACGGCAGTCAGAAAAATAATACCGAAAATCATCACCATCGAGGTGGTGTGATCAAACTCAATACCCGCTAAATCTTCAACCTGGGATATTAAATCCTGCATAACGTCTCCTTTATACAACAGTAGCCTATGATGACGGCTGAAACAGGGTTATGCAAATCAGGATAATCTGAGGGGAAATAGCCGGGCGGATGCCCGGCAAAGGAGAATTACACTTCGGTTAAGGTGATGTTTTGCGGCAGACGAGATTTCGGCAGCGTAGCGTTAAAATCTTCAACGCTGTGATGACCTACCGGAACAACTACCAGACTGGTGTAGCCTTTCTCTTTCAGACCAAATTCTTCATCGAGGATGGCGGCGTCAAAACCTTCGATGGGTACCGCGTCCAGACCCAGAGCCGCCACGCCGAGCAGGAAGTTACCGACGTTGAGATAAACCTGTTTTGCCATCCACTGCGCATCATCATGCAGATCTTTACGGTGCATATCAGCGAAGAACTTGCGACCTTTATCGTTCGCGGCTTTCGCTTCTGGCGTGGCAAAGCGGCCATCGGCATCTTCCTGGTCAACAACCAGATTCAGCCAGGCATCGTCCATCGCGGTTTTCGCGCAGAACACCACGACGTGCGAGGCATCAAGCATTTTGCGCTCGTTGAACACGTAATTACCGGCAGCGGATTTGGCAACACGCGCTTTGCCTTCTTCCGTGCTGGCAACAATAAAATGCCACGGCTGGGAGTTGGTGCTGGATGGGCTGTACTGCAGCAGCGTTTTGATCTGCTCGGCCTGTTCCGGGGTAAGTTTTTTGCTGGCATCAAATGCCTTAGTGGAATGACGCTTTAAGGCGACAGAAATGATATCCATAAAGACTCCATGTGTAAGTAATTTTGCGTGCCAGCAGATTACAAGGTTCAACGAGAAATGGTAAGCGAGAAAAATGCGCTATAGATTTTCGCTTTTACTCTGGGCGCACTCTTTTTTGATCGCGTTTAGATAAGCCATCAACCACTAAATTCCATGAATCATCGATAAGATCGCGCAGTAACGCTTCGGAGATCTCATCGCCTGGATACACTGAAATCCAGTGCTTCTTATTCATGTGATACCCTGGCTTAATGCTCGGGTATATCTGCTGATTTAACAGGGATTTTTGTGGATCGGACTTCAAATTGATAAAGGGGACGCCGCGCAGCTCCGACGATAGCATAAAAATCTTGCCGCCAATTTTAAAAACATCGAACTCCGGGCCAAAAGGCCAGCAAAGCTCGACAAAGGGTAACTCAAGGGCCAGGCGTTTCGCCGTTTCGTGCAGTGATTGCTTATCCATAAACGTTCCTTTAGGCGAAGGAGAATAAGCAAAGTATGCCGTGAAGTACGGCGATAATCGACGTTTAATCCGCCAGTGAGAACCAGCGTTGCCAGATAAAGCGCAGAACAAAATACTCAATTGCGCCCAGCACTAAAAACCACAGGCAAAACAATAAAGTGTAAAGCTGGCTAAGATCCATCAGATGGAACGTGCTCACCAGTTTTTGTGCCAGCGTCAGCCCCAGTGCGGGGGCGGGCAGCAGCAGGCAAGAGAGGAAAGCCATCAGCAAAATGCCTGCTGCGGTGGTTAAGGTTTCTAAAGGGTGTTTCATAACATTGTTAAATGTAAGTTAAAACACCATTGTCAGGGATATTCTTCTGTAAGGCAATTCCCGACTTATTCTCCGGCCCAGATTTCACAATGCTTTTTCACCAGTCCAATCAGCGAGCCGCCATCGGCGACGAAATCACGCATCAGCTGCGCTTCATTCAGACCGCTGACGACCTGGCGATGCAGGGCCTCAATCGCGCTCGATGCGCCAATTTTATCTGCGGAAGGGGCGATTTTTTCCAGTAAACGTAAGGTGTCTTCCGTTAGTGGCCGACGATTGCCAGTGTGCGGATCGGTAATGGCACCTTCCAGCCCATAACGGCAGGCCTGGAAGCGGTTGAATTTATACAGCAAGTAATCTTTTTCCTGATGTTTGAACGGGCGTTCCGTCAGTAACCAGTGGGCGGTAGCCTGAATCAATCCCGCCATATTTACCGCATGGCTGAGGGTTAATGGGGTATCCATCACCCGAACTTCCACCGTGCCAAAATGGGGGCTGGGGCGAATATCCCAGTGCAGATCTTTAATGCTGTCGATCATCGTGGTGTAACTCAGACAACGAAACAGGGCTTCAAATTGTTGCCAGTTACTGACCCACGGCATTGGGCCATTGTCGGGAAAGGCGGAAAAAATATTCGGTCTTGAGGAAGCAAAGCGTGTATCCGTTCCCTGCATATACGGCGATGCGGCAGAAAGGGCGATAAAGTGCGGCACAAACCGCGACAAGCCGTGCAGCAAATAAATGGCGTCATCGCCACTGGCGCAGCCAACATGGACATGCTGACCAAAAACGGTCGCCTGCTGAATGAGATAACCAAAGTTTTCCAGCGTTCGTTGATAGCGTTCGTTATCGCATACCTCCTGACGCTGCCATTTCTGAAACGGGTGCGTGCCCCCGCCGCAAATTTCCAGATGATGGTCTGCGGCTGCCTGCAATACGACTTTCTGCATCGCTGAAAATTGCCCGGCAGCCTGGTTGATATCACGGCAAACATCCGTCGCCAGCTCCAGCATGCTTTCGGTGATATCGTGCTTTACTTCCCCGGCAGTGATCTGATTTTTAACCGCGTCAATCAGCGTTGAAGAGTCCTGGCTTAAGTCATAGCCCGGCGGATTAACCACCTGCATTTCCAGTTCAATACCGAGGGTAAAAGGTTCAGAGACTTGAAAATCGGGTATTGGCATAGGTTTCTCTTATGTTGGCGTTTTCATTTCAGTATAGAAGTGGGAGCGGCCGGGGGAGATGCGGAAGTTCTGGAATGTTTCTTTTTTTTGGTGATGGTGAACTGATTGTGACTGAAGAAGTTTGGCTACTTTTGCAATGTGCCAAGTTATGGCAGAGCTGGCTGGCGGCGGAGAATTTTGATGATTGAGGGGCGAAGGAAAAACTGGCTTAGTTTCGGTTGATCTAATGCGTAGTGAGAAGTCCGAAATAAGACCAACTGTATAAATAAACAGCTATTTTGCTAAGGAAGGGTAAGATGACTGCGGGTGCCTGAAGCTTTCCGGTTTCAGGTTTACTCTGAGGTCTGGAAAGATGAA
>NZ_JABWMS020000081.1:0-14531 GCF_013369155.2 Escherichia sp. 94.0001
TGTTTACCTCTTTCTCAGGGAGTTTAGTCTCCAGGATTCCCGGGGCGGTTCAGAGAAATAGCGCCGGAGAGATTTAAACTCATCCAGCAATTCAGAATATTTGCGATTCAGTGAATCATAAGATGCCACCAGCTGGTGGTGTGGTTGTTCCAGTTGTTGTTCCTGAAACTTCTCTGCCGCTATACGGGAAAACAGTGCCTGTAACTTCCGATAGTCAGCCTCATTCGGCAACTGCCACTGACTGGCACCAAACCAGTGGGAAACCATATTTTTCTTACCTGTGGCTTCGGCAATTTGTTTTGCCGTTATACCCAGTTCGGCACGAGCATCCCTGAAATACGATATCAGCGGTGCCATTATGTGCTGTTTGAGTTCCCTTTCTTTTGCCGCATAGCCGTCACTTTTGCCGCGATATGGCCCCTGGTAATGTTCAGCAAACAGAACGCGCTCTGTGGCAGGAAAATATGCGCGCAGACTTTCTTTATTACACCCATTCCAACGTCCGGACGGCTTCGCCCAGATGATATGGTTAAGCACGTTGAAACGTTCACGCATCATGATCTCAATATCAGATGCCAGGCGATGCCCACAGAACAGGTAAAGGCTTCCGGCAGGTTTTAACACCCGCCAGAACTGGGCCAGACAGTGGTCCAGCCACTTAAGGTAATCTTCGTCCCCTTTCCACTGATTGTCCCAGCCGTTGGGTTTCACCTTGAAGTACGGCGGATCGGTAACAATCAGGTCAATGGAATCATCAGGTAGGGACTGAATAAAATGCAGGCAATCAGAGTTGATTAAATCAACACTGTTTATTTTTACAGTATTTTTCATGGATCAGTAAGCGTAACTCTGGTAGGCTCACTCTGCTTTTGCGCTAAAGCAGTGGGCCGTGGTTCGCTTGTGACCAGTAAGCATGAGCGAATGGCTGGCAGGTGCTACCAACACCCACCAGCCGCCCATTTTCACAGCAGGAAACCGCCATTACTGGCAGCGTCTGAATTTATTCCCGTACCCGCCGTTATCCTTCGCCAGACCCGCCAGAACTAACTGAGTCAGTATTAACTGGCACCGGGCTTCGCTTACTCCGGTAGTTCTCGTCATCATGCGTGGCGTTACCCACTTGTCAGCAGGTAAGAAATGAAGGACTGCTGCGGCGGTTTCTGTCATATCTTGCTGTTTTAGCATGTCTTTTTCCCTTCTGGTTAACATGACATACCAATAACTCTTGTCTAAAAAGCCAGCAAGATAAAAAGTCAGTATTCACGACCACCAGCGTGTTTACTGTACTGCACCAGGTTTACAGGTACAAAAAAACCGCTCAGCGGCGGGTTTAAGTTGTGTGGCGAAGTAACCACTCTTAACAGCATATTTGATTTTTTACGATTGTAAACGGTTGATTATTCATCTCCAATAAAAATAATTGTGTGGGTATGCCCTTAACAATGGATAAGAAACATGAATAAAATGACTGTATTATTACTTAGCGCAACTATCATTTCAGGTTGTACTTCTTCCGTACCATTGATAAAGAAAACTCAATCAGGAAAACCTGAGGGGGTTTATCAAAATACGACAAAAGATAAAGTCAAAGATGCCCTTGTGAATTACTGCAATAGTAGAGGGTTGATAATTTACAACGCGGATAACAGCAGTGTTATATGTGGTAAAGAACTGGAAGGCGGGTCTGCTGTTTTTGGACAAATGTTAATCGGCAATGCCTATTCAACAACCCCGGTATCAAAAGTCAGATTTACTATCGCTCAAGTTAATAACGATACAAAAGTGTGGGCCGATATGTGGATGGAAACTCAAATGGCAATGGGGCAAGTACAACAAATGGCTATAACAGACAACGCAAGCAAAAACACTATCCAACAACGTCTTGATGAATTAAAACCTTAAGTAAATTAATTAAATAAAATGGGGAGAATAAATCGACTCCCCACACATTAAACTGATTCAATTACCCCCTCAATAAGAGGTCTTCTAACGATCCATCTCTAGCTCAATTTCTAACATCATTAACATGCCATCAACTACACCTTCAGCCTTTTGCAATAAACGCCCAACCCAGCAATCAGAACGCCCATGTTTACGGGCAAGCGCCATAAACGTCATACCACCTACATAATAATCCACTAATAAATCGTGCAAATCGCTGTTGTTCTTTTTCAGGCGAGCCATGCATCCACAAATGATCATCGCGTCATCGTCACAACATTGCGGGCGGGATTTTACTTTTGAAGGGATTAGTCCTTTAAATCCTGCAGCAATAGACGACCAAGTGACATCCTCGTGATTATTTGCCACCCATGCCCCCCAACGTTCAAGAACCATTTGAATATCACGCATCAACTTTCTCCACAAAATCAGGCCAGCACGCCAATTGCCAGCGCACGATCGATAAAACGAAATATCAGCTCCAGCTGGGAGCCATACTTCTCTTCAAATGCCACGGTATCCGCATGCAGCTCGTCGTGATGCTTTCTGCACAAAGGCAACACAAAAAGGTCATGCGCTTTTGTTCCCATTCCACCCTGACCGTGACCTATCAGGTGGTGGGGATCATCAGCGGGCTTTCCACAACATGCACACGGCTGTGTCTTAACCCAGCGCGTGTACTTTTCATTAACCCAGCGGCGACGTTTTGGGCGTAACATAAAAGACTCCGGCGACTCCGGATCCACTTTCAGCGCCAGCACCTTTTTCGCCTTATCCTGGATGATGCTGGTGGCAGGAACCGAAGGCACAAGGTCACTTTCCCGGGTAACAGACGGCACAACAGGCTTCGGTAATCTCAGTGCCTTACGGGCTGCACTTTCCGGTAAGGCATCCGCCAGATCATTACGAATCAGCCACCAGCACAGTTCCGGCATTGTCACAACGTGACTGTCATCAAAACCGAGATCCCGACGCACAACAGACAACACCCAGCGGGCACAGTTATCCGTTGCCATTGATTCCAGCCGTTCCGTGAACTGATCGCGCAGCTGGTTATCGCAGTGCCAGCACAGACGGATTGCACCCGGAGCGTGTCGCATTGTGGTCATGTTCTCGCTGTGCCAGTCGGAATGAGGCCACTGGCAGCCTTTTTCACGAAGTAACCAGCTTTCAAGACATTCCACGCCACCAGCACGACGGATCACTGCCTCATTGCGGAACACGGCCCGAACGGCAGGATCATCCGCCAGCGGTTGTGATGCCGCCGGAACGGCACCACTGGCGAAAGATGAATAACGCTCCGGCTCAGGCTCCAGCAGGACACGCCCCTGCATAAACAGGGGCATCAGCTCTGAACCTGGCCTGAACAATACGATCCCCATACGCGGGGCAATTTCAGGGGTCAGTAGTGCTCTCACGGTCACCTCAATGAACGGTATCGAGCAGCTTTAACAGCTCAGGGAATCGGGATTCGAAGAAATGCGGCTGCGTCTCGCGCGGATTTGCGGGACTGGTGATGTTCTTGCCGAACATGCAACCTTTCGCTGTCAACGACCAGAATTTTTTGATGTTGTTAATCGCGGTACGGCTGTATCGTTCGCGCTGCTCGACGATCCCCAGTTTCACCATCTGGTGATATGCCTGATTAGCCGTCAGGCGTATACCATACTGTTTCAGCAGTGCACTCAGTGACAGTGTCGGGCGACTTGAGCCATCGTGTGCATCAGCAGGAGCATCAATGGCATAGCGCGGTGCCAGATTCGGTAAGCCAACAGCCTCCTGAAGTTTCTGACAGGCACCAAGCACTGATGAGTTAGACAGATTTAACTCCCGGCGCATAAAGTCCAGCAGAATCACGCCAGCCTGCATCTTGTCAGCAGCCTGCCCGGATAATTTTTCCGGTGCGCTGGTTACCATGTCGAAAGTGCGGATCACCTTCAGATGGAATGACGGGCTGATCCACATTGCATAGGCATACACCAGTTCCTTACAGACATATGTTCCGCCATTCCGCCCTTCTATTTTACTGACAGGTTTACTACCCAAATTTTGGGTAGTTTCATTGAATGAACCGACACCCAGATTTTGGGTATCGATCAATTCCTGAACCAGCTCAGTAATCTGTTGGCTGGAAAGAAACTTTCCCGGCTCCTTGGTTCTGGCATTTGCACCAGATGCTACAGCTGCGCGATGCAGATCGTTCAGGCTGTAACGTCCATAAGCATCACGACGAACTTCAATACCATCAATGACCATCAGATTATTCATACTTCGTTTCTCCTCTTAATCAGGCGGCTGCACCCGCCGTTTTCTCGTACTTACTGATAGTGATCTCGACCTTCCCTTCCGGGATAACAGGTCCCCACTCCACCAGCATTCTTTTCACCTGACTGTCGTCTTCCCACACACCCGCGTGGGTCAGGGCGTCAAACAGCGCCTTGTTATAGTTGTCCAGATCGCGGATCCGGTTATCCGGAGGAAACAACACGATCTCCACTGAAGCAGGTGCCGACGTTGGTTTTGGCAGACGACGTAACTGCTCAACTATTGCTGCACACGCCGCGCTCTGGAATTTGCGCCCCGCCGCGCTTATCAGGCTCTTACCTGCAAACGCCCCTTTGTTGGGGTGTCGCCAGTACGTGTTCACGCTGGGCGGAAAAGGCAGTATTAGCTTCATACTTTCAGGCCCCTCTCATGTAACCAGTGGGCTGCACGCAGCCTGGCGTTTTCCTCACCGGCAAGCAGTGAGCGGATAATCCCGACCGCCTCGCTGTCGTCGTCCTTCACCGCGGTATGAAGCGTTATCCCCCGTGCCACGCCACGCTTTATCGTGATGACGCCTTTTTTCTCCAGTGCGCGAAGATGCTCCACCGCTGCATTCACTGAACGGTATCCCAGCATGGTTGCCACCTCCTGATTGGTTGGCGGGAAGCCACGTTCTTTCTGGTAAGAAATCAGCATATCCAGCACCTGCTGCTGGCATTGAGTTAACGTCGTCATGCCGCCATCTCCCTGACCAGTTTTTCCGCCTGCTGGCGAACCTGCGCCAGAAACGCCTCACCACATGCCTCAAGTTCATCGCGCCCGATGTAGCTGATTGCCGGTCCCTTCCAGGTCTTGTCGAAAACAGCAATAGCACCAGCGAAGAAAGCGCCTGTCGGCACCTGCTTCTCATCCTTCGGGATAAACCAGGCAGGCAGTTCAAAACCAATACGCCCGCGAATAAAAGCAATATGATCTGCATCTTCCGGCCACCACACTTCGCTGGTGGCAGCTTTGATCAGGAAAACATAGCGCCCGCCTTTATCACGCATGGCACTGGCATGTTTCATGATGTAACGCATGCCGGTGATGTATTGCCCTTCATGCTGACTGGCGCGGCTGTATGGGGGATTACCAAAGGCAGCACCTTTAAGCTCCGCAAGACGTTCTGACCAGTCATGCGCCAGCGCGTTGTCTTCCGCCGTGTAATACGCGGTACATTTGGCGTTATCACCGTCAGTAAACAGATCCAGGACAAACGGGCCAAACAGGGTGTTAATTCCCCAGAAAATGTTATCCGGCGTGCGCCACTGATCGCCCACTTCCTTCAGTTCATGGGCTGGTTTGTTCCGCAGTTCCACCAGCGCCCGGCAATATTTATTACTCATTAAGCCCCCACGTAATTCCCTGACAGATACCACTCTTCACCCGATGCAGCGCGCTTGCTGCTTTTCCGTAAGCACCGCTCACGACGTGCCAGAAAATTGTTTCGTTCTGGCTGGGAGTGGCTTTCACGGAATGCCGCCATCCACACGGTTGCAGCACGACGGTATAAGCCCCTTGACTCCAGTTCTTCCGCCTGGCGGGTCAGGCACAAAATCACCCGTGGATCGTTAGTGCCGACATAGAAATTGCGCACAGGTCTGGTTTCACGAACTGGTTGTGGTTCCGGCTCCTGCGCTCTCTCAGTCAGGCGCGGGAAATGTCTGCGTGTATCTCCTTCACAACGGTGAGCCACACGCCCACTCTGACGTAACTTGCTTGCTGACTGCAGAACGCGCTGCCGTGAGTAACCTGCAAAAGCATCCGCAATGTCTCCGGAAGTACAGCCCGGATGGGCTTCAATGAATTTCTGAACGTCATTCAAAAGACTCATGCTCACCCCCTGAATCCTGCCGGGATCTGGCTGTAGTCCACGTTGTCGTAACTGGCTTTGAAGTACGGGTCCTCGCGTCTGGCTGCAGATATCGCAGGAACTTCCCAGGATTCTTCGAAATGACGATCCGGGCCAAAGAACGTGACAGCCTGTTTCACAAATTGTGTGCCGCTGTTACCCATCGCAGATACCCAGCCCGCGTAGCGTTTCACACCTTCCAGCATGGTTTCGGGTTTTACCCCCTCATTCAAACGTGCTTTCCAGGCTTTGAAGGCTGCAGATTTTGAATTGCCACCAGCACGTTTGGGGTATGCCAGCCATGCCTGCTCAAACTCCGGAGAGTATTCCGGTCGGTTTGAACGAACTCGCACAGACTCATCAGCAGATGCACCAACAGCTATTGGTTCATTGACTGGTTCTTTGACTGGTTCAAAAGAGTGACTGGTTCTGGGTGAATCTCCTGCACCACCCCCTGGTGCAACTCCTGCACTACCTGGTGAATTTGCTGCACCAGATAGTGAATTATTTGCACTACCCCCTAGTGAATCTCCTGCACCATCAAGATGAAGGAGATAGATATTACTTGAGTTACCTTTTTCACCTTTCCGGGTGACTTTTTTTACCAGCCCGGAATCACAAAGGGCCGCAATATGATTCATCACAGAACGTTTGCTAATCTCGCACTGGTCAGCAATATGCTGGTAGCTGGGCCAGCACTCACCCTGATCGCTGGCATTATCAGCCAGCTTGATCAGAACCAGTTTTCGCAATGGATTACCCACTCGAATTTTCATCGCTTTAACCATCAGCTCCATACTCATGCTGCACCTCCGAGATGCTTCATGTTTTTTCCGGAGCAAAAGGCTATAAGCGGCATACTGACGCGGTAATTACGGCCCAGCGGTTCACAAACCACCTTCTGACATTCACGGTCAACCAGGCTAACACGTAGAACATGCCCTGCAGGCGTGGTGTACCACTGACCCGGACGAGGACAACGGAAAGTCTGATTGGTAAAACGTTTGAAAATATTCCGGATCATTTGCGCCCCCTTACCTCTGAAGGGTTCAGCGACAAATTTATGAGGCAGGCCAGCGCCGAAGCATCATTAATATAATCATATAAGCTAACAGCCAGCGGAGATTCGGCTTTTGCCAACATAGGATAAAGCTGCTGCAGCCAGACCTGATGAATTGATGAAATGTAGGAACAGAGAACGCTGGCGTTATGTGCAACGTCGCTCGGTACAGCGGGCTTTGAAAGCTGTTTCTCCATCTGGTTAAAGGCATTGATATATGCCTCTTTGAACTGGGCAGCACGTTTACCCGTGAAACCCATAGCAAGAAACGCAAAGCCGTCGCGGGTTATTTGGTAGCAAGGAAGTTTGCGACCTGTGCAATCAGTGTAATCACTCACCGAAAAATTGCGGGCAGTGAATGATGCTGAGCATTCAAGCGTGCGGATCTTTTTCAGTACATCGTCATGACGTTTGGAGAAGAAGTTGGCAACAGCCAGGGATGAAGTAACAGCCTGACCATCAACGATGGCAATTTCAGGTTGAGTGAGGGTTGGGATCGTAGCCATGATGGCAGCCTCTTTGGTGATTTTTAATAACTCACCACCAAGGCTTTCCACGACCTTATTGGTGGTGAGACGTACAGGGGTGGAAATACCGGTCACCAAAGAACCCGGCCCAACCGAAGTTGGCCCTGCACGCCCCACCATAATTTGGGCGTAATGCTGCTCATGACACAAAAAAACCGCAAGAGCGCGGTTGTGCGCTTTGGTGAATTCCGGGTTTCCACGCCCGGCACCCGTTTTATAAGGTGCCTGAACAGTGTAACGTCCCGGAATGGCAGAATCAATGTGTTGGTGGTCCGTCACACTCAACAAAATCACGCCTGAATTTCCACAAAGGACTAAAGCACTCATGCGGGTAGTCTTTGCGAAGATAGATAACGCGCTGTGTTTCTGGTTCCCAACGAATAACATGAACATAAAGCCCTCTTCCGTCACGAAACCAGCGGTTAAGTTCCTGCACAACTCGCCCCCCACAGTCAGGTAAAGTTCTCTGTGGTTACTTACAGCCAGGTGATTTGGTAATCTGCATTCATGCCGTAACAACAGGTGTTCAGAGACGCTGACCACCAGCTGTTGCGACAAACGGTTATTTGCCGTTAAACTGTTCATGCGTTAGTTTCTCCACAGACACAAAACGCCACGACGCCCGGAGCTGCACACTCGCGGGCGTCACTCTTTTCTGGAGCGCAGAAAATTTTGTAGACCAGTGCCGCATGCTCCTGGAGCTTCGAAATCGACAGATACAACTCATCATTAATTGCTGTCTGCTCGTGTGGCTCCACTACCCCATCTTCGATTGCCGAACGAATCTGCTTTGAGTAACTCCCGATCTGTTCGATGACTTCCAGCAGGCGCTGGTTTATATCGGCGTTCTCTACTTCCTCAATTTCAGGAAGCGATACAAACACCCCACCAGCAGACTGTGCGACAGCATCCGCAATGTAGTGAGTGCCAGCAGCGCGCTGTAAAATCATTGCCCATCCCAGCGGGAAAATCTGATCGCCATCTGCACGAAGGCGGTTGAATAAAGCGTTCTCTGTTACATCCAGCCACTCAGCAGCTTCAGCGTAACCCCCCGGCAACGCCGCGATAGTTTTTCTGACAGCTTTCACGTACCACTCAGGCTGTTTTTCCACTTTCCAGTGATGCTTACCCACGGCTTATCTCCTGTTCCTGTGGTTTAAACCCATTCTGGTTTTGGCTAGATTGAAAACGTGCCGGATAAAGAATCTGCATTTCGCTGATTTCACCCTTAAAAAAATTGGCCAGACGTTCTGCAAGCTCGATAGATGGAATTTGTTCCAGTCTTTCAATACGACTCAGCGTCGCTGGATTGACCTGAACGCCAGCAGCAACATGCTGCAAAGTAAATCCGTGCGCCTTACGCACATTCCGTAATGGTGATTGCATATAACCTCCACATATTGCGTGATGAGCATATTATTTCACGCAAATATTTTGCGCAAGTTGATTTGCTTAACACGCAATAAAGAAATGTAATAAACGCATGAACATAGGAAATCGAGTCAGACAACTTCGCCAAGCGAAGAACATGAAAATCGCCGATCTCGCTGAAGCAATAGGAGTGGATGCGGCAAATATCTCGCGCCTGGAAACAGGTAAGCAGAAACAATTCACTGAACAAGCCCTGAGTAATATTGCCAGGAGCTTAGGTGTTGATATTGCTGATCTCTTTACCTCAGACTTCAAAAGTAATACTGTATGTAAAAACAGTATTAGTGAGGATGTTGCGCAGGTGAAGGATGTATTCCGTATTGAAATGCTGGATGTCAGTGCCAGTGCGGGAAATGGCCTTATCCAGGGCGGTGATGTCATTGATGTGATTCATGCCATTGAATACAGAACTGATAATGCTGTATCGATGTTTGGCGGACGGCCAGCAAATCACATTAAAGTTATCAACGTTCGTGGGGACAGTATGTGTCCAACCATTGAGCCAGGAGATCTCATCTTCGTTGATGTCAGTATCAATCAGTTTGATGGAGATGGTATCTATGTATTTGGTTTTGATGATAAAATTTATGTCAAACGACTGCAAATGATACCTGACAAACTACTGGTGATTTCTGATAACCAGATTTACCGTGAATGGGGAATTACCAGCGAAAATGAACACCGGTTTATGGTCTTTGGAAAGGTCTTAATCAGCCAGTCACAAACCCTTAAGCGACACAATTAACCCTTACCTCCTCATCAATTAGCCACCCGAAGGTGGCTTTTCATTACCCATCAAATTGCATATCTCGCAACAAAAACACTTGCATAATGCGCAACTTCATTTTATCTTTCTTTCCAGACCAACAAACAAGGTACTAACAAAATTTGGTTGTAACACGGCGTATGGCACATGCGTCGTTAGCGGTCTGGGGACGTTAAAGGGGACAATCCACTCCTTGCTCGGGCAAACAAACCAGGTAGCCGGAATGTGCAAGTCAATGATGATGCTGATAAGACGCCTAACCAGCGTGGCGATTCGGTTTGACGCCTGGGAAGAGACCAGGGTGCAACGATGAGGGCATTTATGGAACCGCGACAAAGTGTGGTGCCGTAACTGGCTAAGTGCTCTCAGCGTTGTGGTGAATGCGCAGGCTGATGCGCGAAAGACATTGCAGCTATTGCGGAAAAGAGCTGTTCGGCGGGGCAATTAAATGCCCGTGAGAGTCTGAAATAACCGCAAGCCGGAGATCAGCACCGATCACCACAACAGCCACTGCTTTGGCGGTACCAGTTTGTACACTTGCTTCCGGCTGGTACCGCTCTTTTTACAAAACAGAGAAGAGCATCACCGGACGACGGGCTCATAACCCAATCCATCCGGGCGGCTGCCACCGCAGGTGTTCTTCTCTGTTTTGTGGAGAAACCAACCGGCCTTGCAGGGTCGATATGATGAGGAGCAGCAAAATGGCTAGCGAACGCAGTACTGATGTGCAGGCATTTATCGGGGAGCTGGACGGCGGCGTATTTGAAACCAAAATCGGCGCAGTTCTCAGTGAAGTCGCTTCCGGTGTGATGAACACGAAAACCAAAGGTAAGGTCTCACTCAACCTGGAAATCGAACCATTTGATGAGAACCGTGTGAAAATCAAACACAAACTCTCATATGTTCGCCCGACTAACCGCGGGAAAATTTCCGAAGAAGACACCACCGAAACGCCGATGTATGTCAATCGCGGTGGTCGCCTGACTATTCTGCAGGAAGACCAGGGACAATTACTGACTCTTGCCGGTGAACCTGACGGAAAACTCCGCGCAGCAGGTCATTAATATCGTTCTTAATTAACTGATTATTTATCTCATCACTGAATATCTTTATATAGTGAGGACTTATTATGTCTCAGAACTTAGACGCAACCGCAATTAATCAAATCCATGCCCTTATTTCTGCTCAGGGTGTTAATGAAATTATCAGTAAGATTGGTGCCGATGCTGTGGCATTGCCTGAGAATTTCCGCATTCATGATCTGGAAAAATTTAATTTAAATCGCTTCCGTTTCCGTGGTGCGCTTTCCACTGCCAGCATCGATGACTTTACCCGTTATTCTAAAGATCTTGCAGATGAAGGCACCCGCTGCTTTATCGATGCTGATAATATGCGTGCCGTCAGTGTGCTTAACCTGGGTACTATTGATGAACCAGGTCACGCAGATAACACCGCCACTCTCAAACTGAAAAAGACAGCACCGTTCTCTGCCCTGTTGTCTGTTAACGGCGAGCGTAACTCCCAGAAGTCACTGGCAGAATGGATTGAAGACTGGGCCGACTATCTTGTGGGCTTTGATGCTAATGGTGACACCATTCAGGCAACAAAAGCGGCTGCGGCGGTCCGTAAAATCACGATTGAAGCAAACCAGACCGCTGATTTTGAAGATAATGACTTCAGCGGCAAACGCTCCCTGATGGAGTCTGTCGAAGCGAAGACCAAAGACATTATGCCAGTGGCATTTGAATTTAAATGCGTTCCGTTTGAAGGTCTGAAAGAACGTCCGTTTAAATTACGCCTCAGCATTATCACTGGCGATCGTCCTGTACTGGTTCTGCGCATTATTCAGCTGGAGGCGGTGCAGGAAGAAATGGCTAACGAATTTCGTGATCTGCTTGTTGAGAAATTCAAGGACAGCAAAGTAGAAACCTTTATTGGTACTTTCACCGCCTGATTTCATTACTGCAAATGCCCCTGCGGGGGCATTTATGGAAACGTAATTTACTCAATAATCGCCGGATGGTGAGGGATTCTTTTTACCAGAATTCAGCGCGGTGCAGCGCATATACGTGGAGAACAAAATGTCATTTATCAAAACTTTTTCTGGGAAGCATTTTTATTATGACAGGATAAATAAAGACGACATCGATATTAACGATATCGCGGTTTCCCTTTCAAATATCTGTCGCTTTGCCGGTCATCTTTCGCACTTCTACAGCGTCGCCCAACATGCGGTTCTTTGCAGCCAGCTGGTGCCGCAGGAATTTGCTTTTGAAGCGTTAATGCATGATGCAACAGAAGCGTATTGCCAGGACATTCCCGCACCACTGAAACGCCTTCTTCCTGACTATAAACGGATGGAAGAAAAAATAGACGCCGTAATCCGTGAGAAATACGGGTTACCCCCGGTTATGAGTACACCCGTGAAATATGCCGATCTCATCATGCTGGCAACCGAACGCCGCGATCTCGGGCTTGATGATGGCTCTTTCTGGCCTGTACTGGAAGGCATCCCGGCAACAGAGATGTTCAACGTGATTCCACTGGCACCGGGCCATGCCTACGGGATGTTTATGGAACGTTTTAACGATTTATCGGAGTTACGCAAATGCGCATGAATGTTTTCGAAATGGAAGGGTTTCTTCGCGGGAAATGTGTACCGCGAGATCTGAAAGTGAACGAAACAAATGCTGAGTACCTGGTACGTAAATTCGACGCGCTTGAAGCTAAATGTGCGGCACTGGAAAACAAAATAATACCAGTGTCAACTGAACTGCCACCAGCAAATGAAAGTGTTCTGTTATTTGATGCTAATGGAGAAGGCTGGCTGATTGGCTGGCGTTCTCTCTGGTACACCTGGGGACAAAAAGAAACCGGAGAATGGCAGTGGACATTTCAGGTCGGGGACCTTGAAAACGTCAATATCACTCACTGGGCAGTAGTGCCAAAAGCACCGGAGGCTGGAGCATAATGACCACATTTACCAATAAAGAACTGATTAAAGAAATCAAAGAACGAATCAGCAGCCTAGAGGTTCGAGACGATATTGAGCGCCGTGCTTATGAAATTGCTCTGGCATCGCTAGAAGAGGAGCCGGTGGCGTGGCTGCATTCAGAAAATGGCTTAGGTATTCCGGCAATAACGAGGAGTAAAAACATTGCTGACAGTTGGTTATCAAAGGGCTGGTATGTTCAGCCGCTATATATAGCCAAGCCAGTGCCGGTAGTGCCAGATGCTCGTCCGTCTTTAAATAATGGCATAGTCGGTTTTGATGAAGGCTGGAACGCCTGCCGCGCCGCCATGCTTCATGGTGCCGAACCTGTAAACCAAACTTACAAGTCACCACACACGCAGTTTGAACAAGTTGCTGACCTCTACGAAATGCAATTTGATGACGGTCGCACTTGTGCCTTTCACACTGATGCGCAAAAGGCTGCGCAATGGCTTCAGGTGTGCGACGGAAACAGGGTTCAGGAATACGTTAAGCTGGAACGGCTGCAGAACGCGCTGTCTGGCAACTCTCCGGTAAGTCCAGGTGGTTGGATAAGCTGTAGTGAGCGAATGCCGAATGATAAACAGTATGTTTGGTGTTGGGGGAAGTCTTACGGCTGGACTGAGTGCGATACCTTCGAAGGGTATTACGATTGGTCGAGAAACAAATGGTGGGCAGTTACTGACAATGAGGAAGAACAGGCATCGAAAGTAACCCACTGGATGCCACTACCGGAGCCGCCGCAGGAGGTGAAGTAATGAACAACTTAATGACAACTAAACAAGTCGCCGATTTCTGTGGTGTTTCAGTATCGACAGTTCTTCGCTGGAACAGCGTAAACAGGAGAACTGGTCAGAAATACAGGCCTGACTTTCCAGATCCTGATATTAAATCCTGCCCAAATAAATGGGCATCACACAAGATTTACAGATTTGCGGGAGTGATTGAGTAATATGTATTAGCTTAGATGTGAGCTGACACATCTATGCTTAGATGCCAAACCTAATCTGAGCGTCCACTCTTTACCAAGAGCGGACGTTACCAATGACCATATGACATGAATCGATAAGATCAAAACATTATCGCCAAGAAATGTCATACCATTGATACAAATAAAATTGATTACCCCCTTACTCTTGTTGAAAAGTTAGTCGTAGAGTACCTATCGCAATGTAATCAGCTTTAATCATCTGAAAATTACTCCTTAAAAATTAGCTTTTATATACTGAACAAATTAAATCTCTGTTTCTTTTCCTGCTCGGCTCAACCAATACTCCATTGTTTGAGTATGAATCTTTTCAGCGTATATTTTATCAATTAATTTATCTTGTTTTTCTTTAATGACTTCACGCAGTGAATCATATAACATAAAAAAACGTTCATCATCTTCCTCATTATTACCGTAATTTATTTGATTGAGCTCTGAAAAAATATGATAGTACCTTTTTTTCTTGGTCCCCGGCAATATTAAAACCAAGCCACATTGATCATATTCGAATTCACCTTTATGGGCAGCAAAGTTATGTCTAACATTCATAATAGAATCATGTAAATCTCTATATTTTTCTGGCACATGCTTTCTCTGCAATGTGAATCGACGCCCTTTCGCCTCTGTAAAACACTTACCGTAAGTAACAACTTTTGATATAAACAAAGAC
>NZ_JABWMS020000082.1:0-14280 GCF_013369155.2 Escherichia sp. 94.0001
CCTTAATACCCATCTGCATAAAATTCTTAATAGTTTAAATAACTACAGGTATAAAATGCCTTAATTTACAGTCTTTTATGCTGTAACTGTTAATTATCCTAAAGGGGTATCTTAGGAATTTACTTTATTTTTCATCCCCATCACTCTTGATCGTTATCAATTCCCACGCTGTTTCAGAGCGTTACCTTGCCCTTAAACATTAGCAATGTCGATTTATCAGAGAGCCGACAGGCTCCCACAGGAGAAAACCGATGAGTAAATTTCTGGACCGGTTTCGCTACTTCAAACAGAAGGGCGAAACCTTTGCCGATGGGCATGGCCAGCTTCTCAATACCAACCGTGACTGGGAGGATGGATATCGCCAGCGTTGGCAGCATGACAAAATCGTCCGCTCTACCCATGGGGTAAACTGCACCGGCTCCTGCAGCTGGAAAATCTACGTTAAAAACGGTCTGGTGACTTGGGAAACCCAGCAGACTGACTATCCGCGTACTCGCCCGGATCTGCCAAACCATGAACCTCGCGGCTGCCCGCGCGGTGCCAGCTACTCCTGGTATCTCTATAGCGCCAACCGTCTGAAATATCCGATGATGCGCAAACGCCTGATGAAAATGTGGCGTGAAGCGAAGGCGCAGCATAGCGATCCGGTTGAGGCATGGGCTTCTATCATTGAAGACGCCGATAAAGCGAAAAGCTTTAAACAAGCGCGTGGACGTGGTGGTTTTGTTCGTTCTTCCTGGCAGGAAGTGAACGAACTGATCGCCGCCTCTAACGTTTACACCATCAAAAACTACGGCCCGGACCGCGTCGCTGGCTTCTCGCCAATTCCGGCAATGTCGATGGTTTCTTACGCATCGGGTGCTCGCTATCTTTCGCTGATTGGCGGTACTTGCTTAAGCTTCTACGACTGGTACTGCGACCTGCCTCCTGCATCTCCACAAACCTGGGGTGAGCAGACTGACGTACCGGAATCCGCTGACTGGTACAACTCCAGCTACATCATCGCCTGGGGCTCTAACGTGCCGCAGACGCGTACCCCGGATGCTCACTTCTTTACTGAAGTGCGCTACAAAGGCACCAAAACCGTTGCCGTCACGCCGGACTACGCTGAAATCGCCAAACTGTGCGATCTGTGGCTGGCACCGAAACAGGGCACCGATGCGGCAATGGCGCTGGCGATGGGCCACGTAATGCTGCGTGAATTCCACCTCGACAACCCAAGCCAGTATTTCACCGACTATGTGCGTCGTTATACCGACATGCCAATGCTGGTGATGCTGGAAGAGCGCGACGGTTACTACGCTGCGGGTCGTATGCTGCGCGCTGCCGATCTGGTGGATGCGCTGGGCCAGGAAAACAATCCGGAATGGAAAACAGTCGCCTTCAATACCAATGGAGAAATGGTTGCGCCGAACGGTTCTATTGGCTTCCGCTGGGGCGAGAAGGGCAAATGGAATCTTGAGCAGCGCGACGGCAAAACCGGCGAAGAAACTGAGCTACAACTGAGCCTGCTGGGTAGCCAGGATGAGATCGCTGAAGTGGGCTTCCCGTACTTTGGTGGCGACGGCACGGAACACTTCAATAAAGTGGAGCTGGAAAATGTGCTGCTGCACAAGCTGCCGGTAAAACGTCTGCAACTGGCTGATGGCAGCACTGCTCTGGTGACCACCGTTTATGATCTGACGCTGGCAAACTACGGTCTGGAACGTGGCCTGAACGACGTTAACTGCGCAACCAGCTATGACGACGTGAAAGCTTACACCCCGGCATGGGCCGAGCAGATCACTGGCGTTTCTCGCAGCCAGATTATCCGCATTGCCCGTGAATTTGCTGACAACGCTGATAAGACCCACGGTCGTTCAATGATCATCGTTGGTGCTGGTCTGAACCACTGGTATCACCTCGATATGAACTATCGTGGTCTGATCAACATGCTGATTTTCTGCGGCTGTGTAGGTCAGAGCGGTGGCGGCTGGGCGCACTATGTAGGTCAGGAAAAACTGCGTCCGCAAACCGGCTGGCAGCCGCTGGCGTTTGCTCTTGACTGGCAGCGTCCGGCGCGTCACATGAACAGCACCTCTTATTTCTATAACCACTCCAGCCAGTGGCGTTATGAAACCGTGACCGCAGAAGAGTTGTTGTCGCCGATGGCGGATAAATCCCGTTATACCGGACATCTGATCGACTTTAACGTCCGTGCAGAACGTATGGGCTGGCTGCCGTCTGCGCCGCAGTTAGGCACTAACCCGCTAACTATCGCTCGCGAAGCGGAAAAAGCGGGCATGAATCCGGTGGATTACACCGTGAAATCCCTGAAAGAGGGTTCTATCCGTTTTGCGGCAGAACAACCAGAAAACGGTAAAAACCACCCGCGTAACCTGTTCATCTGGCGTTCTAACCTGCTCGGTTCTTCCGGTAAAGGTCATGAGTTTATGCTCAAGTACCTGCTGGGGACGGAGCACGGTATCCAGGGTAAAGACCTGGGTCAGCAGGGCGGCGTGAAGCCGGAAGAAGTGGACTGGCAGGACAACGGTCTGGAAGGCAAGCTGGATCTGGTGGTGACGCTGGACTTCCGTCTGTCGAGCACCTGTCTCTATTCCGACATCATTTTGCCGACGGCGACCTGGTACGAAAAAGACGACATGAATACTTCGGATATGCATCCGTTTATTCACCCGCTGTCTGCTGCGGTCGATCCGGCCTGGGAAGCGAAAAGCGACTGGGAAATCTACAAAGCCATCGCGAAGAAATTCTCCGAAGTGTGCGTTGGTCATCTGGGCAAAGAAACCGACATCGTTACGCTGCCGATCCAGCACGACTCTGCCGCTGAACTGGCGCAGCCGCTGGATGTGAAAGACTGGAAAAAAGGCGAATGCGACCTGATCCCAGGTAAAACTGCACCGCACATTATGGTCGTAGAGCGCGATTATCCGGCAACTTACGAACGCTTTACCTCTATCGGTCCGCTGATGGAGAAAATCGGTAACGGCGGTAAAGGGATTGCCTGGAACACCCAGAGCGAGATGGATCTGCTGCGTAAGCTCAACTACACCAAAGCGGAAGGTCCGGCGAAAGGCCAGCCGATGCTCAACACCGCAATTGATGCAGCAGAGATGATCCTGACGCTGGCACCAGAAACCAACGGCCAGGTGGCCGTGAAAGCCTGGGCGGCATTGAGCGAGTTTACCGGTCGTGACCATACGCATCTGGCGCTGAATAAAGAAGACGAGAAGATCCGCTTTCGTGACATTCAGGCGCAGCCGCGCAAAATCATCTCCAGCCCGACCTGGTCTGGCCTTGAAGATGAACATGTTTCTTACAACGCCGGTTACACCAACGTTCACGAGCTGATCCCGTGGCGTACGCTCTCTGGCCGTCAGCAGCTGTATCAGGATCATCAGTGGATGCGTGATTTCGGTGAAAGCCTGCTGGTTTATCGTCCGCCGATCGACACCCGTTCGGTGAAAGAAGTGATGGGTCAGAAATCTAACGGTAATCCGGAAAAAGCGCTCAACTTCCTGACACCGCACCAGAAGTGGGGTATCCACTCCACCTACAGTGACAACCTGCTGATGCTGACTTTAGGTCGCGGTGGTCCGGTGGTCTGGTTGAGTGAAGCCGATGCCAAAGAGCTGGGTATCGCCGATAACGACTGGATTGAAGTCTTCAACAGCAACGGTGCACTGACTGCTCGTGCGGTTGTCAGCCAGCGTGTTCCGGCAGGGATGACCATGATGTACCACGCGCAGGAACGTATCGTTAACCTGCCTGGTTCAGAAATCACCAGTCAGCGCGGCGGTATTCATAACTCGGTCACCCGTATCACGCCGAAACCGACGCATATGATCGGCGGCTATGCCCATCTGGCATACGGCTTTAACTACTACGGCACTGTAGGTTCTAACCGCGATGAATTTGTTGTAGTGCGTAAGATGAAGAACATTGACTGGTTAGATGGCGAAGGCAATGACCAGGTACAGGAGAGCGTAAAATGAAAATTCGTTCACAAGTCGGCATGGTGCTGAATCTGGATAAGTGCATCGGTTGCCACACCTGTTCAGTGACCTGTAAAAACGTCTGGACCAGCCGTGAAGGCGTGGAATACGCGTGGTTCAACAACGTGGAAACCAAGCCGGGCCAGGGCTTCCCGACAGACTGGGAAAACCAGGAGAAATACAAAGGCGGCTGGATCCGTAAAATCAACGGCAAACTGCAACCGCGCATGGGTAACCGCGCCATGCTGCTGGGTAAAATCTTCGCTAACCCGCATCTGCCGGGGATCGACGATTATTACGAGCCGTTCGATTTTGACTATCAGAACCTGCATACCGCGCCGGAAGGCAGCAAATCGCAGCCGATTGCCCGTCCACGTTCGCTGATTACCGGCGAACGGATGGCGAAAATCGAAAAAGGGCCAAACTGGGAAGATGACCTGGGCGGTGAGTTTGACAAACTGGCGAAAGACAAGAACTTCGACAACATCCAGAAGGCGATGTATAGCCAGTTCGAGAACACCTTCATGATGTATTTGCCACGCCTGTGCGAACACTGCCTGAACCCGGCATGTGTGGCGACCTGTCCAAGCGGGGCTATCTACAAACGTGAAGAAGATGGCATCGTCCTGATCGACCAGGACAAATGCCGTGGCTGGCGTATGTGCATCACCGGATGCCCGTACAAAAAAATCTACTTCAACTGGAAGAGCGGTAAGTCTGAGAAGTGCATCTTCTGCTATCCGCGTATTGAAGCCGGTCAGCCGACGGTGTGCTCTGAAACCTGTGTCGGTCGTATCCGTTATCTTGGCGTGCTGCTGTACGATGCCGACGCGATTGAACGTGCAGCCAGCACCGAGAACGAGAAAGATCTCTACCAGCGTCAGCTGGACGTGTTCCTCGATCCGAATGATCCGAAAGTCATCGAGCAGGCGATTAAAGACGGTATTCCGCTGAGCGTTATTGAAGCCGCACAGCAGTCGCCGGTTTATAAAATGGCGATGGAATGGAAACTGGCGCTGCCGCTGCATCCGGAATATCGCACGCTGCCGATGGTCTGGTATGTGCCACCTCTGTCGCCGATTCAGTCTGTGGCAGACGCGGGCGAGCTGGGCAGCAACGGTATTTTGCCAGACGTCGAAAGCCTGCGTATCCCGGTACAGTATCTGGCGAATCTGCTGACCGCCGGTGATACCCAACCGGTACTGCGCGCGCTGAAACGTATGCTGGCGATGCGTCATTACAAACGTGCTGAAACCGTTGACGGTAAAGTTGATACCCGTGCGCTGGAAGAGGTCGGTCTGACCGAAGCTCAGGCACAGGAAATGTACCGTTATCTGGCAATTGCCAACTACGAAGATCGCTTTGTGGTGCCGAGCAGTCACCGTGAACTGGCGCGGGAAGCCTTCCCGGAGAAAAATGGCTGTGGCTTTACCTTTGGTGACGGCTGCCACGGTTCAGATACCAAATTTAATCTGTTCAACAGCCGCCGTATCGATGCCATCGACGTGACCAGTAAAACGGAGCCGCACCCATGATCGAACTCGTGATTGTATCGCGTCTCCTGGAATATCCGGATGCTGCCTTATGGCAGCATCAACAAGAGGTGTTTGAGGCGATTGCTGCGTCGGAAAATCTGTCGAAAGAGGATGCCCATGCGCTGGGCATTTTCCTGCGCGATTTAACAGCGCTGGATCCGCTGGATGCTCAGGCCCAGTACAGCGAACTGTTCGACCGTGGTCGTGCCACGTCGTTGCTGCTGTTTGAGCATGTTCACGGTGAATCCCGCGATCGCGGCCAGGCAATGGTTGACTTGTTGGCACAGTATGAGCAGCACGGTTTGCAATTGAACAGTCGTGAATTACCGGATCATCTGCCGCTGTATCTGGAGTATCTGGCGCAGCTGCCGCAAAGCGAAGCCGTGGAAGGTTTGAAGGATATCGCGCCGATTCTGGCGTTGCTGAGCGCGCGTCTGCAACAACGTGAAAGCCGTTATGCCGTGCTGTTTGATCTGCTGCTGAAACTGGCGAATACCGCTATCGACAGCGACAAAGTGGCGGAAAAAATTGCTGATGAAGCGCGCGACGATACGCCACAGGCGCTGGATGCCGTCTGGGAAGAAGAGCAGGTTAAATTCTTTGCTGACAAAGGCTGCGGTGATTCAGCAATCACTGCTCATCAGCGTCGCTTTGCCGGTGCCGTCGCGCCGCAATATCTGAATATCACCACCGGAGGACAGCACTAATGCAATTCCTGAATATGTTCTTCTTTGATATCTACCCGTACATAGCCGGGGCCGTCTTCCTGATTGGTAGCTGGCTGCGCTATGACTACGGGCAGTACACCTGGCGCGCGGCATCCAGCCAGATGCTGGATCGCAAAGGGATGAACCTGGCGTCGAACCTGTTCCATATCGGTATTCTGGGGATTTTTGTCGGCCACTTCTTCGGTATGCTGACGCCGCACTGGATGTATGAAGCGTGGTTGCCAATTGAAGTTAAACAGAAAATGGCGATGATTGCTGGTGGTGCCAGCGGCGTGCTGTGTCTGATTGGCGGCGTGCTGTTGCTAAAACGCCGCCTGTTCAGCCCGCGCGTGCGTGCAACGACTACCGGAGCGGACATCCTGATCCTGTCGCTGCTGGTTATCCAGTGCGCACTGGGCCTGCTGACCATTCCATTCTCCGCCCAGCATATGGACGGTAGCGAGATGATGAAACTGGTTGGTTGGGCGCAGTCGGTAGTGACCTTCCACGGTGGCGCTTCTCAACACCTTGATGGTGTGGCGTTTATCTTCCGTCTGCACCTGGTGCTGGGGATGACGTTATTCCTGCTGTTCCCGTTCTCGCGTCTGGTGCACATCTGGAGCGTACCGGTGGAGTATCTGACACGGAAATATCAGTTGGTGCGTGCTCGCCACTAAGCACGACATAGTGCCTGATGCGCTGCGCTTATCAGGCCTACAGAGTCATACAATTCATTGATATTACGTGATATGTATGCCGGATAAGGCGTTCACGCCGCATCCGGCATAACGCAACGCACGTTGTCAGCCGGCTGAAATCGCCAGTTACACTCTGTGGATTTTTTCGGATTGTAGGGAAACGTAGCTCATCTATATGATAGGTCCCCCTGGAGCAGTGAAGGAGCACTGGTCGTGGATCTACCTAATCAACCGACGATCTCCGCGGCGTTAAAAATAATCGCCACGGGGATCGCCTTACCCCCTGATAAAATTACCTCTCAACAACTGGATGTTCAGCTAAATAAACCTGCGGGCTACGTTGAGCGACGTTCCGGCATTTGCTGGCGCTATTTTGCCAGCAACGACGCCAGCCAGGCCGAACTGGCGGCAGAAGCTTTACATAATGCGTTATCAGCGGCTGCCTTAAAACCCGGTGATATCGATCTGTTAATTAGTGCGTCAGCCGTTGCCGTACAGGCATTACCCTGTAGCGCAATTCATATTCTTAAAGCCGCTGCCATGCCCGCTGGCATTGCCGGGTTTGATATCAACAGCAGTTGCGTCAGCTTTATTTCCGCTCTGGAAGTTGCTGCCGGATTATTAAACAGTGGGGCATACCGGCGAATTGCCATCGTCTCGGCAGATATCGCTTCACGCGGTATCGACTGGAATCATGAAGAGTCTTCATTAATTTTTGGTGATGGCGCGGCATGCGCGATTGTCGAGCGGGGCGATGGTAGCAGCGGGATTGTTGCCAGCCTGATCGAAATGTATCCCGAAGGCAGCGAACTGTGTGAAATTCGTGCTGGCGGCACGCGGCGTAATCCTCGTTCAGGCATCAGTGATAGCGACTTTCTTTTTCATATGCAGGGGAAACCGCTGTTTCGTTTTGCCTCTTCACTTATTGAAGATTATTTTTCGCGCTTACTGCAAAAAAGCGGTCTGCAACTGGCTGATATCGGTACGGTCGTTCCGCATCAGGCTAGTCATCTTTCCCTTGAACATATGCGTAAACGGCTGCGAGTGCCGGAATCCGCGCTTATTGATGTCTACCGTTTCTACGGTAATCAGGTCGCGGCCTCTATCCCTACGGCGCTGCATGAAGCGATGATTAGCGGTCGTTTTGCTGCGAATAAACCTGCAATGTTGATTGGCACGGCGGCGGGATTAACGCTGTCAGGCATGGTGCTTTTACCGTGAAAATTCTCGTGACGGGGGCGACCAGTGGCCTGGGGCGAAATGCCGTACATTATTTGTTGGAGTTGGGTGTTTCGGTTGTGGCAACAGGACGAAATCGCGAGGTTGGCAAAGTTCTCGCAAGCGAAGGTGCACAGTTTGTGGCTCTCGATTTAACCGAGGCAACTGAGGATGACTGCGCCCGGTTGATGGAAGGCTGCGATGCCGTCTGGCACTGTGCGGCAAAGTCTTCGCCATGGGGCGACAAAACGGCATTCTGGCTTGCTAATGTTAAAGCGACCCACACCCTGGCACATGCGGCAGGCAGGCTGAATATTCCCCGGTTCATCCATATCTCCACGCCTGCGGTTTACTTTGATTTTCAACATCACTATGACCTGCAAGAAACCTGGCTTGCACGAGCATTCTCAAGCCATTACGCCAGTAGTAAATATGCCGCTGAGCAGGCTATTGCCGGGGCTGTCGCTCAATATCCTGCCACGACGTTTATTCTTTTGCGTCCACGCGGGCTTTTTGGCCCCTATGACCAGGTAATTGTTCCCCGTCTGATGCAGCAATTGCAACAGGGCGGCGGTTGCTTACGTTTGCCGCGCGGGGGGGAAGCGTTATTGGATCTCACTTTCGTGCAAAACGTGGTGTATGCCATGCAGCTGGCAACGCAAGTTGAAGGATTACGCTCTGGCTGTATTTACAACATCAGCAACCATCAGCCGCAGAAATTATCTGTAATGCTTGACGCCTTGCTGCGCCAACAACTGGGATTGAGCTACCAAATTGCTACCGTTCCCTGGCCATTGCTTTCTCTGGTCGCGCGCGGCCTGGAGCTGTACGGGAAATGCGTTAATCAGGAACCTGTTATCACACGTTACAGCGCCGGAACACTCTGTTTTGATATGACGCTGAGTGCGCAAAAGGCCATTACAGAGTTGGGATATCACCCGCGCTTTTCGATGGAGCAAGGTATTGCAATCACGGGACAATGGCTGAGGGAACATGGCAAAAATAACCGTATTTGAAACGGGCTGGTGTACCCATATTGGCTGTATTGCGCTGAAAGGGGCTGGGCTGAAAGTGTGTAAGTTCCCTGCCCGCGCCTGGCTGCTGGAAGTGGGCGAGAAACGCTGGCTGTGGGACACCGGTTATTCTTCGTGGTTTGAACATTACACGCAATCCGGTGTATTTCGTCTTTATCGCCAGGTCACGCCGGTTTATTACGAGCCGCAACAGGCGCTGATGCGGCAACTCTCCGCACACGGACTGGCGGCTAAAGATGTTGATGCGATTATTCTGTCGCATTTTCATGCCGATCATATTGCCGGTCTGCGTGATTTCCCTGATGTCGCTTGCATCTGTTCTGGTGAAGGCTGGCGGCAGGTAAGAACGCTGCGTGGCATAGCCGCACTGCGTCAGGCCTTTGTGCCCGGATTGATCCCGGAAAATTTTGAGTCTTCACTGCGCTTTATTGAAAGTTTTTCATCGGTGAATTTACCCCCAGAACTGGCGCCGTTTGAGTGCGGCTATTTGCTGCCAGAAAGCAATGGCGAAATTATCCTCGTGCCGCTTCCTGGTCATGCTGCCGGACATATTGGTGCGTTTGTGTTAACCGACAATGGCTGGACTTTACTGGCTGCCGATGCCGCTTGGGCACCCGCAAACTACTGCGAACTGCGTGGACCTTCTCCGCTGGCGCATCTGGTTATGTCGGACAGTCACGCTTACCACCGCACGCTTGGGCGATTGCATCAGCTTTGGCAAAACGGCGAGGTTGATATTCGTTTGTGCCACGAGGGGGATTTATGATCCCGTTGACCTTGCTCTGGCGCTACTTTCGTACCCGCAGGCTGCATTTTACCGATCGTCAGGTGCTGGAAAACTGGCAGGCAAAAAGGCTGCATCAGTTCCGGCAAAATGTCTTGTCTAAAAGCCCGTGGTTTCAGCGTTATCTGGCGTTGCCCTTTAACCAGTGGCCGTTGATGGGCAAAGCGTTAATGATGGCGCATTTCGATGAGATGAATACCGCTGGTTTAAAGCGCGACGAACTTCTCGCTTGTGCAATGCGCAGTGAGCAGAGCCGTGATTTCAAACCCTGTGTGGGCAAGTTCAGCGTTGGGCTTTCATCAGGTACATCGGGGCGTCGTGGACTTTTTGTTGTTAGCCCGCACGAACAACAGATGTGGGCCGCGGGTGTGCTGGCAAAAGTGCTGCCCGACGGTTTATTTGCCAAAGAGCGGGTGGCGCTGTTTCTGCGTGCGGACAACAACCTCTATCAAAGCGTGAACAATCGCTGGTTAAGTCTCGATTTTTACGATCTGCTAGCGCCATTTCAGGCGCAACTCAAACTTCTGCAACAGCGAGCACCCACGATTATTGTCGCCCCAGCTCAGGTATTACGCGCACTGGCTCTGGCGGTGATTGCCGGAGAGCTAACGCTAAAGGTCAAAAAAGTGATTTCGGTGGCGGAAGTTCTGGAGCCGCAGGATCGGGAATTACTGCGAAGCGTGTTCAACAATGTGGGCGAGATTTATCAGGCGACAGAAGGCTTTCTCGCTTCCACCTGCCGCTGTGGCAGCTTACATCTCAATGAAGAATTTATTCACATTGAACCGCAATGGCTGGATGAGCACCGTTTCGTGCCGATTGTCACTGACTTTACTCGCACCACGCAGCCGATAGTGCGTTATCGACTGGATGACATACTGGTGGCAAGTGGACAGCCATGCCCCTGTGGCAGTGCAACAATGGTGATTGCGCGTATCGAAGGGCGGCAGGACGATCAACTGCAACTGCCGACAAGATCTGGCGATATTCAGACTGTTTTTGCCGATTCCTGTAGCCGTGTGCTGGCGATGACGCTGCCGCTAACGGCCGATTATCGCCTGCTACAAACCGGGGCAGCACAGCTGACGCTAATAGCAGATTGCGAACCGGGGATGCTGGAGCATTGCCGGGAGGCATTGAATGCTTTGTTTTTGTGCCAGAATATCGCAGTAGAGCAATTGATATGGTCGCTGGAATCGCAAACTGTGGCAGTCGCTTTTGCGGCCAAGCGGCGGCGCATTGTGCGTCAGTGGGGGCGGGAATGAGCAATCTACTGCTACGCCTGAAACAGATACTGCTTGGCTGGGGAACCGTTGGGGTTATTTACAACTTTAGCGACTACCTGCAAGGTGAGGGATATCAATTAACACCGTCAGTAATTGATAATTTAATTGCGTTTTCTCCTTCTGCAGTGTGGCTGTACCTCTCGTTTTTTCTCCTTGTACCGTTAGGCTATTTATCAACGCCGCTTTGCCATCTACGCTGGCTGGCACGGTCAATGCAACTTTCGGCACTGGTAGCAGGCCTGTTTTATCTTCTCTGGCCCACAACAATGCAATATCCCTCGTTTGGTCAGTCGGGGATATCTGCGGGCGCACTAAACGGGCTGATAGCGATTGACTCAAGCCAGAACTGTTTTCCCTCTTTACACGCGGCGCTTACGCTGTTGGCTGTATGGGCGATAGCCAAAAAGGGGAACCGTTGGCTGACATTATTGAGCGTGGTCTGGGCGATAGCGATCGCCTTTTCGATTTTGCAATTACGTAGACATTTATTTATCGATTTAGTAGGCGGCGCGTTGCTGGCGTCGATTTGCGGTTGGATATGCGCAACATGCGAGAAAAGGAAGACGCAATATGAGTGATTTACTGTTTCCCATAATATCGATGGTGCTGTTGGTGTTAGCCGAAGCGGGTGTGTTGCAATTCACCGGGCGGCAAAAAGTAGACTGGCTGGACGTTATTTTTAATATCAACTCCGGTCATATGATGCTGTGGTTATTTCGCTGTCTGGAAGTGCTCTGCTATGGCCTGGTGGTCAATCACTTCAGCCTTGGACTGTTTGATAATGCGCCGGTGATCCTGCTGTGGCTGTTTACTATCCTGGCGTGGGATTTCGGCTTTTACTGGCTGCATCGCTGGCATCACGAAATGCGATCGCTGTGGGCGGTACATGTGGTGCATCATCAGGGAGAACACTACAACCTCTCATTAGGCGTGCGGAACTCGTGGTACTCCTCGTTAACCTCAATCCCGTTCTTTATGCTGCTGGCGATGGTTGGTGTGCCATTGCAGGTCTTTTTGGCGGTTTCTATTATTCACTACAGTTGGCAATTTTTTAACCATAACGCGCTAACGCCGAAACTGGGTTGGCTGGAAAAAGTGCTGATCACGCCTTCGCATCATCGCGTCCATCATCTGAATGAAAAGCAGTATGCTGATACCAATTACGGTGGCACTTTTTTGTTGTGGGATAAACTTTTCGGTTCGTATAGTGCCGGACCGGAACACGACGTAGGCTACGGCGTAAAAAATAGCCGCTTGTCCTGTAACCCGATGCGCGAGAGTAATCTGCCATTTTTACGCTTAATGGGCTTTCGCTCATTTGGCAAAGCGATTGAATGTCGCTACCAGAGTTCTCCGTGGGCGGTAGGAGCAGGGGTGATTCTGCTGTTTATGCTGGTGCTTGGCTACATTCAACAATATGGCTATGGCATCGAGTTTATTACCAGTGAGCAGGCCGTATTATTTGTTCTGCTGGTGGCAGGCTCCGTTGCGCTGGGGGGCATGAGCGACGGGCAGCGTTGGGGTCTGATTTTGTGGTGCTCTGTGACGTTGTCACTGCTCTATTTTATTCTTTTTTTGTGTTCATGGAGCACTCTGCTCTGGAAGGGATTAGCGGGCATTTTGCTGGCCCATTGTGTGTTATTCGTGACTGGTGTGGGCCGTAAGTCTTTCTTTAAGGAAACGCTATGAACCTGTTTAAGCCCGACAGGTTAATCACTTTTCCTGCTGATGATCCGCTACTGGTGAAACAGTTGCAGAATGGTACGAAATCGTACCTCGCAAAAGCAGGCGATCATCGATATGCCGACGGCTGGGCATTTGCCAAAATGGCGATGTTGATTATTGCCTGTTTATGCTGTTATGCAGTGGCGTTGTCTCAAAACCAGTGGGGACTGTATCTGTTGTGGTATCTGGCGATGATGTTTTGCGCCATGCTGTTAGCGGTCAATATAGTGCATGACGCTTCTCACGATGCATTTTTGCGTGGTAAAAAGGCCAATGCCTGGCTTAACCGGTGGGTTGCAATTCCTATGGGACTTGATCCGGACTGCTGGCGGGTGCGCCACGTTCGCTTTCATCACGGTTTTACCAATATTGAATTTTACGATCCTGACACCGCAGAAAATGGCATTCTTCGCCAGACCCCGTGGCAACGGTGGCGACCTTTTATGCGCCAGCAGCATCGCTACTGGCCACTGGTCGCCGCTCTCACCTTTCCCTGGTATATCTGGGTGGTGGACTGGCTCGATCGCGCAGGGTTTACGCCGGTAACGCGGCATCTGGCTGCGCGTGGCTTTTCTGGCTGGGGGTATTTTTTAGCCGGGAAACTGGCGCATTGTGTGCTTTGTTTAATACTTCCCTGGCTTCTGTCTGAATTTGGTTTTATGACCATCCTGCTGACTTATCTGCTCAGCCAGCTGCTGGCGTCATTGATTTTTGTGATGTTGATTATCGGAACGCACTGGGCGAAGGGACATACGCAGTTACCACCAGAAGAGGGCAAAATGGCCGTGGGCCGGCTGGCGCATACCTTCGCTACTACCTTTGACTGGACGACGCAACCTGCATGGCTTGGTTACTGGCTGGGCGGGATTAATCTGCATCTTACCCATCATCTTTTTCCTCACTGGCATCATCGCCATTATCCAGCGTTAAGCCGCATTATCGCTCAAATTGCCAGCCAGCAAGGTCTGGATTATCAGTTGTTGACGTTAGCGGATTTGTTGAGGCTACAGCAGCAGTTTTTACGGCGAATGGGGGAGAAGCCGATAGACTGAGAATGGAATCAAGTGATGGTGGTGAGGGAAGGATTACTCAGAGCTGCGCGCTTCGCCCTTCGGGTCGTTGCCTGCGGCAACGCTCTCTCGCTGGCGCTCGAGTCGAACCTTAGTCGAAGCTTCTCATCCTTCCCCGCATGGGCAGAATATTCAGTTACGGATTCGTTGGAGAATACAGGGGTTTTTGAAAGTGATGGTGGTGGGGGAAGGATTCGAACCTTCGAAGTCGATGACGGCAGATTTACA